>JAJZSC010000274.1 GCA_021849995.1 Bacillota bacterium
TAATTAGCAGTTGTAATTAGCAAGCTTACTGCAACCAATCCCCCGACTTTCAGCCGAGAGTCTAAGTTGTGTAATGCACTTTCGCCCGGTAAGTATAGTCCTGCTTCCAAAGCCTCTACCCTCCATAACTAATCTCTGACAACAAGTTCTCTACCAGTCAATTTTATAGGTTAAAATCTTGCATGTTAAATCTTATGTGTTAGAACCTTCGATGCCAAATCATCATATTACATCTTTATGCTACATCTTGATGCTAAATATACTAAGGGACTATCTCTATTCTATTCTATTCCATCCCAACAGCAAAATCAGAGAATAAAAATAAAGCTATTAAAGAATTTGAATTTAACTAGAACAGAAACCTCAATTTATCGGGCAGCGTACACCCGCTTCCTTGAACTGTTCTTTATACATAAACCAATCCTTACTCTGACAATCAAGCTTCAACTCGCCTTCCTCGATTAACCATAGGCGATCAGCAAGTCCTACAATCTCTGATAAGTCGTGTGTTACATATAGAATTGTCAGTTTCCCTTTCAATTCCCGGACTATGGTTTGAAACAAGCTTCGGCTATTTGCATCAAGCCCTAAAAGTGGTTCATCAAGTAAAAGCACTTCAGGCAGGGATTCTAAAGCAGCCGCCAAAGCAACCTTTTGCCGTTCTCCACCGCTTAAATTTTCCGGTACTTTATAGGCTAAATTTTCCGGAATACCGAAAGCCTCTAGGTACATAAGATTCTCTGGATGCTTTTGCTTCCTCTCTTTACTACTTTGCAGGTAGAACACCTCATGATAGACGTTTCTGCCAATTTGGTATTCACCTGGTTCTTGCAGCATAAGTCGGGCTCTCTGCCGTAAGGTATTTATTTGATGCTTAGTAACTTCCTCACCAAACGCAAGGAACATGCCTTCTGTCGGCTTGATTAAGGCGATGGCACTCTCCAAAAGAGTAGATTTCCCTGCCCCTGATGGTCCGAGCACCCCGATAAACTCGTTAGGCTTGAGCTTTTGATTGATTCTAAGTCTTGAGGCATAATCGGCTTTTACCCACTCCATAATATCTTCATGGTCTTCAAATTTTATCTCACTAATAGAACGCCTCCGGGTAGTATTCCCTCTAATTAGCTCGCATTTCCTCCAGAGTTCCCCGTTCTGCCCGTCAAGAGTTTCGTTCATTATTGAGCGAATTGAATATTCCTGACATAGTAAAACGTCACATAAAACCGTACCAGGTTCACCTAACTCCATAAGGTTCCCATCTTTTAAAACCAAGAGACGGTCAGCTTTAAGGGCTAATTCAGGATCGTGAGTAATCCAAAGCTGCCCCATTTCTTTACCCTGGGTTTTAAGTAATTTAAGGCATCTTTCCTGGGCACGTTCATCCAGCATAGTTAATGCTTCATCCAAAATAAGAAAGGACGGCTTAAGACCTAAAATAGCAGCGATAACTAACCTTTGCCTTTCCCCTCCGGAAAGAGTGGCTGGTGATTGGTTCAAACGCCCTTCTAACCCAATCGCTTGAGCTAGTTCACGAACCACCTCACGTACCTCTTTAACGTTATGCCCCAGGTTAAGAAGTCCAAAACCCAATTCCTCTGCAACTGTCGCACCAATAGTTTGTCGACGAGGGTGTTGTCCAATAATCCCTATTTCTTGCCAACGTTTAACATCCGACCAAGAAGTTTTTAAGCCATCTTTTATTAGACTTATTTCTCCGCCAGTTGGTTCAAGGAGTCCGGCTATGAGCCTGGCCAAAGTGGATTTTCCAGCGCCATTAGGGCCCATTAAGGCTACTATTTCTCCCGACTTCAAGTCAAAATTCAGATTGCTCAACATTCTATAGCTAAGATTTATTACCTGTAACTCGTTTTTTAACATACAGTTAACACTCCAGGATTATTTATAATTCTGATGTTTAAAAATCCTACTGTTAGAGCTAGATTACAAACTATCAGCTAAATATTGGGTTGTCAAGTATCGTAATCTTATGGTAGGCCATTACTTAATTCTATATCATCCAAATTATTGAGTAACCCTATGTCTAAAATGGCACATCGATGAATAAAACCCTGCCTAGCCACTTCTTACTTTCCCAAGTATTGTTAGACCCTTGATAAAGACTTTCTCATTTCATCAAACTTAACTCTTGTAAACAACATTATTGTATTGTAAACTGTTAACGATCTGTAAGGTTTACATAAAGAACGGGGGAATAGTTATATGAATACTAAAAAGCTTGCTTCAACTGCGGCTCTGGCCGCACTAATGTGCCTCGCCGGAATGCTCGTCCGCTGGGTATCTCCAGCCTTGGTACCGTTTAGCGTCCTACCAATTTTGGTATTACTTTCTGGTCTTGTTTTAGGAGCCGGTTATGGTGCTTTAGCTATGGTAGTTTACATTTTTCTTGGAATATTGGGCTTGCCTGTCTTCGCAAGTGCTCCTTTTGGCGGCATAGGCTACATTTTCAAGCCAACGTTTGGCTATTTACTCGGGTATATCGGGGCCGCGTATGTAACTGGGAAAATATTCAATAGACAAAGTTTGAGTTCGGCAGTGTTAGCCGTTCTGGCAGGTTTAGCCGTGTTATACGCTGTCGGTCTAAGCTACCTCTATATTGTTTTGCGTTGGGTTCTGGACCGGCCAACTACTGTAGGTGTCGTGATAGCAACAGGGTTTCTTCCCTTTATCGTTTCAGATTTAATAAAGGCTGGTATCGCGGCTTGGGTAGGAAACGAAGTGGTAAAGCGGCAGAAGTCTAGACAACTTGAATAGGGAAAATAAGTCCTTTAAAAATGAGCCATCCTGTTTGCAGTAATGGAATTAAAACAAAGTTAACCATCGGTTTTTGCTTAATGAGGAATTCGGTAATAATATTTATATAATATAGATGCAATTCATGGGTTAAGAAGAAGTATTCTTAACCCGTGAATTGCAGTGTGGACTACTATGCGGGATTGTTCTGCGAGTTAGTCGTCAAGTTCATCCTGTCCGTTTTCGGAGCTGCTTTGCATGTCTTGAAAATAAAAATAGGGCATCCATTTGGAGCCCTAGACGTTAGCTGTTTTGAGTAATGAATTGCATATATGCATCCTGGATATTTGCAAAATCGTTGGGATGATGTAAGTGTTCCTATCTTAAAAACTAGCTGCGAATGATTCAAAATTTGTGTCTTTGATACTCGGGCGGTTGATTTAAATCTTAAGTTTGCATATTGCCAACAGTTTATAGGAATATCGAATTTATCATTAGTCCGAGGTGGCGTTTTAGTTACTTTTACCACTAAGACTATAAGGTTCTCCACGTCTAGAATTATGACCGGTCGAGAGGAAAATTCAGAACAATCTTCTTCAAGAGGAAACTTCGCAAACCAGACATCTCCATTGTTAATGATCATTCTTTTTGAGGTCTTCGTACATTTCATCCCATTCTTTTTCATCACGCCAAGGATCGTCTTTTGGGATAACTGTAAGACCGGATTCGTTAACAACAGTGTTGGATTTTGCTATTTTATAGATAGTATCTTTATTTTTGCTTACAAAGTCAGCGAAGGTGGTTTCCTCTTTTTTCTGAGGTATTGGCATTTTATCCCTCTCCTCATGATTGCTTTTCTTATCCATATCATACCATCTCCGATAAGTTTGTTTCAATAAGTATTATGCCCATTTTTAGAATATAGAAGGTTTTGGTGGATATGCATGGAATTAATAGCTATACTTTGGAGTACGGACACTACACATAACAGCGTATTCCCAAAATCTGAGAAAACACGAATGTAATAACCAGACTTTGGGAATACACAGACCGTTAGTACGCCAAGTAAGTTCGATTTGTCTGACAAGGTGAAAGTCCTTATTGGGTAAGGTCTAGCCAACTACCCATATCGAGTATTGCGCCGAAACGGGAGATGTGTTTACTTCTTTGAGTTGGCTATTCATTTCTGATTGGTTTTCTAGGACTTTACCGAGTAACTCCATCACCTTATCATCCATCTGAACACCTCCCCGGCCAATAGCTTACCTTTTTTCTTGGCAGAGTCAAGTAGTTAATAAGATTTGTTTAGGGGGTGTCATCCTTCATATTAAGTAGGGAGAATATATGAAATTATTGCTTATTACAGCTTCATCCGATGAAATAAGACAAATCAGAAAAACAAGGGTTATAAACTTTCAACAGGTTACAATGTCATATCTGGCTGCACTAACCCTACCTAATTGGGAAGTCGAGCATATTGACGAAGGTCAGGAAAAGATCGATTTTAATAAAGAAGTAGATTTAGTCGGTATAACTTTTCATACTCCTAGTGCCAACTATGTTTATGAATTAAGCAAATCAACCGCAGGCTTATGGTGGACTTTACCATTAAATCTCTCATACTATTTTTCATACAAGCTTTACGGAGAAAAAATAAGCAATATTTAAAAGAGAAAGGTGGAGCAAGACGTTTTACATTTGTCACCATCATCTGGAAGTATTCCTATTCTGTATGAAAGACAAGCCTCATTTTGAGATAGGGTGGTGACAATCAATGCCAGAGATATCGATTTCTCTTTCATACGTTGTGGTTCGCAGCATAATATTAGCAGTAATTGTATTTATTACTTCCGTACTATTATTTAGGTAAAATAATTTGACTAAAACTAGTTATTCAGCTATACTTTCCTTCTTCGAGCGGTTAACCCACCAATTTATAGCCGGAATGACAAGCAAAAGTACAAATAACAACCGGAATAACTGAAAGGCGATAACAATTGAGAGATCAGCGTGAACCATCATGGCGGTCAGTCCCATCTCCGTCATCCCACCGGGAGCGGTGCTGATAAAGGCGGTAAGAATTGATACTGAAGAAATCCGGGTAATGAAGTAATCCAAGGCTATTAGAACTCCAATTACCCCCGTAACATTTACCAGAGTAAAAATAGATATCTTTCTCCAATTTGTGAGATTAGAGATATTAATTGCGGTACCCATACGGATACCAACACAGAGCTGGGCTAACATGATAATGGACGGTGGCAAACCCGGCGCATTAATCCCGGATAATACAAGGGCAGCAGTACCTAAAATTGGGGCAATTATATATCGGCCAGGTATTTTCACATATTTGGTAAGATGGATCAAGATCAGAATAACACCGAAAAAACCAGCAATTGTCATCAGTTCCCTAATCCCTATTTTCGCTAGAACTGTCGCATATCTGGGAAGGACATCATTTGCTAGCCCATGTAGTGTGATAAACGGAACAATAAAAACCACAGTTAGTACTCGAACTGTTTGCATCAAGGTAATCGCTGCTACATCGGCATCCTCAATATTC
>JAJZSC010000275.1:0-1893 GCA_021849995.1 Bacillota bacterium
ATCGAGTCGATCAACTGGGCTATGTGTTAAGACCCTTAATCTTTACTAAGGCTGAAGAGGATAAGTTACCCTTGTTGGCAGAGGGGTTTGCCAAGATGGTCATTCATCGGGTTACTTCTACAGAATTGGGTATTAAGGCCGGCGTGAAGTTTAAGGCTAGTGAGGACTATAGCCGGTTTCTGCAAGTGTTGAAGGCCACGGAAATCAGGGCAAAACTGGAAAAGGATGGTTACAAAAGTGCGGGGATGTTTGTCAGTATTCAAGACGGTCAGTATGATGTTCAAATCCCCAGTGCTCTGGGTTCAGTCCTTGAATTTATCGGTAATACTCGCAGAACATTTAAAGACTTAACCAAACAGTTCTTTTTTAGCTCGGTTGATACGATAAAACCTGAAAAGATTGCCCAGCAGTGGATTTATTTCCACAAGGCATTGAATTTGGTGGATATCGATGGTCAAACCCACATCTTGAATGTAAGTAAGCCTATGCTGGAGGCCAAACGGGATCTGGTTAAGCGATGGCGGGATGAAGAGTATGATAAGTTAGTAAATCAGTTTGAAAAAACCATTGATAAGCACCGTCTGGGTATTTTGAAGGATGATAAGTATCGTGGAAAAATGGATCTGATTGAGGAAAGTTTACGTGGCATTAATTTAAATCAATTACAAAGCCAAAGTGAGGATGCACTAACTGTTTGGAAGGAACAATTGGAGAAGTTATTTATCTTCCACAGAGAATGTGACTTCATCTACGATGCGGAAGGCTGGAATTCACTTCCTTTTAATGAAAATAACCTAGGGAACTTGAATATTGCCGATACCGATATGCCTATCTGGAAAAAGTTACGTTTGGTTCAGCAATTCCATGAATATATTTCATCTCTCCAGGAGGAGATTTTAGGAAAACTAAAGGTCAAGCTGCAAGATATGAAAACAGACTCGCAGTATAAAGAATACCAGATACCAATTGCTTCTTACACCAATGCCCTGGAGCGCTATCAAACCGAGATCGAATATGCTGCAGACTATATCAAATCTTCCAAACGGGATACGATGGTTGCCAAATCTGAAACATTAGCTAATCATCTGTGGTTAGCAAAATATAAGGAGGCCATTGACCGTTTAAATACCATGATTCAGGAGATCGGCTTACGAAAAACTGAGCTATCAAAGGTGGAATGGAAAGAAAAAAGCGGGATAGCGGGTCGTTTTGATGATCTCTTGGGTAAATTCAAGCTGTTAGTAGATAGTTATGTTGAATCAAAAGAAAAGGCGGAGCGATGGCTTAAATACTATCAACATGCTCCTGAAGAGATAAAACAAAAGGTAGGTGTCAAGGAATTTGCTACTCTTGTTAAGCAGCTACAGATCTTCTTGGAATCTGGTTTTGATGAAGCAGTGGACGATCTAGACGCGAACTATCGAGTCAACCCGCTTAGGTTCATTGAAGAAACTGAAAAAGTATTTAATGAACATCAGGGTGATAGCACCAATATTAGTGCTAAGATTACAGAATTGGAAGCAACCGCCCGTCGGCTTCGCAATGAACATTATGACCGTTCAATTATTGATGCCGTTAACCGCATCTACAAACGGCAAGGGACGATGGAATTTGAGCCTGATACGGCAATGGCTATAACTGAATTAACTTATAATGAAACTGTTTCAGTGGTGGCACAACAAATGCTAAAACTGAGCGAAGAAGGTGAACGCTTCTTTACCGATAAGGGTACCCAGTACGTGCGGTTTGCTTTCTTTAAGGATGTTGTAAAAAATTTCGGTAATCTGGATTGGGCTCAGTTTAGCCAGCAAAAGGAAGAGCTTGAGGGATTAGGGTTAATTAAAACTCAAGTGGTGCTTTTATAATGAGAGAAATGCAAATATTGAAACCCTT
>JAJZSC010000275.1:1903-5307 GCA_021849995.1 Bacillota bacterium
TGAATACACCGTGTTAAAAGAGTGGACTCCGTGTAGAGAAGTGGAATTGGGGGATATTGGGCAGGGGGTTTGTGTAATTCCCGCGGTGGTCCTAAGTAAACTTGCGGGGGAGGATAGCAATCTTTTGGTCAATTGGGTAAAGCAGTGGGGAAATCAATTGCTGATTTTACCACCCTTTTACTCCATTGATCTAAAAGAGAAGCTTCAGTTGGGTGTTGAACTCGATGTTACCAGGGTTCCTGAATGTTTTTATGATGGTCTACCGATTAAAGAGTCATTTATTTCCAACCTGAATTCTAAGTTAAAGATGACGGATGGACAAACCATAGCCCTCGATATTTTCTATCACTCCGGTAGTGGTCACCTTACCCTGACAACCTTACCTTTGCTGGACTACAGGCTGTTAGACCATGAGGAGAAATGCCGAGAAATCTTTCAAAAACTTCTAGATGTGGAAGAATTAAAGGAAGATGTTCCTGTTAAACAAGATGACATTGAACTTACTCGACTCCATAAACATGTGCTACTTTTGGCAGCGGGTGGCATGGTTTCTTTACCGTTAGTATGCCGGTATTTGAAAACTTGTTTTCAAACATCGGTAGATGAAGAACAGATTCAAAGGGTTCAACAGCAATTGCACAGCACCAGCTATCTTACAAGGGATGGTTTAATTGGGCAGAGAGGCAACGAGTTTATTGAACAGTATGGCTATCGAGCCTTTGTCCGAGAGCTAGCAAGAAGTGCCAGCCAAGATGGGGAGTGGTAATTTGAAATCCGATACGACCCTTGCTAATAGCCTAGTGGCCAAAGTGCAACTGGGCCTACCCAGTACAGTAACTAAATTAAGCGCAAAGATGCGTTTCATTGATCAGATTGCTCCTAAACTACGCAGTAGTGGTGTAATTAGAACGGTGGAGAAAATCATGCCACTATCTATCCGAGTGGCTGGCATCGCTACAGCCAGCAAAGCAATCTCTGCCTTTGGAGGGATGATTTATAGTGCTGGAGCTGTGAGACAAGATTTGCTTATTGATAAAGGTTCCATTTATCAGACCTATCAGGATAGTCTAGTGGATATCGATGAGGCAGATGACATTGACGTTATAAAAAAAATGAAATTTATTCATATCACCCAGATGTATGACCTATTAGAGGAGATACTCAAGGAAGAAGAGAGACCTCAACTGGTCATTGTGGACACACCTCTTCTCTTAGAGCGGTCGGATGCACCACTTGAATCGCACTATCAATTGTATGCTGACTACCAGATCTGCAAAGAACGGATTCATAAATTTTGGCAAGAACATAAGGAGCAAATGGTTCCTTTTAACCCTGAGGGTTTACTGTTAATTTCTATCAGCACTAAACGTTTCGGTTCTATTTTCTACGGGTTGTCTGTGCCCGATGGAGACCGTTTTATTGTCGATCCTATTAATAGAAATACCATTCAGGGGACGGATAACACCTTTGAAAAAATCAAGAAGGTTGGGGTAAAGAAGCTTCTTCATGGTGTTTTAACTCGAAGGTCTCGCACGGCAGCCTATGAATTTTCTCTACTTAGTGATCGGAATAGACAAGAGCCTGTCTTAGTGAGGGAACTTGGACTAATTAATTTTCATTTTAGGGCTGGTACGCGTACCCTGCCTTTACTGGCGGAGGTTATAGGCACAAAAGCGGATTGGAATACCGAAAAGCTGGATCAATTAGCCTCTTATTTAGTTTCCCTGGTAACAATAGATCAACCAAAGGCGTTGCCCCTTCCTTTGTGGTATGCGGATTATGCTCTGAAACCTATTAAGACAGGCACCATTATCAACTATTTTAAAACCCAGGCTCGAGAGATGATTCGTAGCGAAGAAGTGGAGCAGGTTTGGACAGAAGAGCCAGACTTGTTTGGGGAGGATGAATAGATGGCGCACGATAAACTGATTGGGAAATTAATTGGAAATACGGGTAATCCCAATGATCTGAAGTTGGTAATGCAAGATAGTTTTGCCGCCCGCCGTGGGGAATTTGTTAAAATTGCTCACCAAGAGCGACCAGACGAGGAAAAAACCTATGTACTAGGTCGAATAACTTCCATATCCCGAAGTAACATTTTATTTAACAGTGATATGGGTGAGGGACTTAATAGCATTGAAATGTTGCCAGGTGCCCAAATGACCGGGGAAACACTATTTGGGTCTATTGATTTAGTAGGCTACAAGGATGTAGTTACAGGACAAATTCGAATTCCCAGACGCCCCCTTGACCCTGGCAGTAAAATTTATGGTGTTGATTATGAGTTTTTAGCCAAATTTTATCAGTTTGATGAAAGCCGAAGTATTGCCATTGGCAATCTGATTGGTTATGAACGTGGAGAAAATATTGTTCCGGTTTATCTTGACGTAAATAAGTTAGTCACGGAACACTTGGCAGTTTTGGCGATGACAGGTTCGGGAAAGTCTTACACGGTAGGCCGGATCATAGAACGGTTAGTGGCTCAAATGAACGGAACTGTGGTGGTTTTTGATACTCACGGGGAATATGGTAAGGCCTATGAAAAGGGGCAGGTGTGGTTTAATAATGACTTAGAATTCTTAGAGGATGCTAAGGATAAAGAAAGTATTCTTTTTATTCAGCAAAGACTGCGGTCCCTTCAGGAAGCGGGTGGCGGAATTCATGTTTATACACCCCAGATGGATGAGTTTGATTACAAATATGCTGGCAAGAACAAACACCTGGCTTTGCAATTTGATCGTTTTGAGATGGATGATTTTGAGGAGATTCTCCCTGGCTTGACCGAGCCTCAGCAACGTGTGTTGGATGTCGCCATCCGGTACTGGAAGTATAAATATCCCCATCCTCCCCGTGATATTAAGGATTTACGGGAATTGCTTTCTGGTGACTTGGAGGAACTAAGGAGCTGGGATGATCTATCCGATGCTGAAGCTCGTGCCCTTAGTGGTAGAAGTGCTGCAGTGGCATCAATGAAATTAAATAGAGTAATAAATGAAGCAAAAAGCTTTTATACCCGGGCAATCGGGGAACCTACAGATATCTACAAATTAATTGGTGAAAAAAACGAGAAGTTGGGCCGTTTAATTATTGTTGATTTACAGGGGCTTTCAGACGATGCTAAGCAAATCATAACGGCATTAGTTTCTAGTGAAATCATGCGTGCTTCCGCAGACAAACAACGGCAGATCAGACCTTGTTTTCTGATTTACGAAGAAGGTCATAACTATGCACCTGCAGGGACCCCTACCATATCAAAAAAAATTATCAAAAAAATTGCCGCAGAAGGCAGAAAGTTTGGTGTGGGCTTTGGCATCATCTCTCAACGACCATCGAAGCTCGATCCCGATGTAACTTCCCAGTGTAACACCATCATAACTATGAGGTTAAAGAACCCTGACGACCAG
>JAJZSC010000276.1 GCA_021849995.1 Bacillota bacterium
TTCGCTTAAAGTTTGTCCATAGCGGGTTTGCGAACTAATTTTTTTAAGATTCTCTCAAGCCCTTGCATTACGCCAACTCTAGATTGGTGCTTCAGCTCTGACTATGAAGTACTTCGTGAAGTACTGATTACATGATAATTACTTATTTATCATATAACCGAGTTTATTGATAGCAAAAGTCTTTTACGATATACTGATACCGATGTTGTACTTGAAAACATTAAATAATATTTACATATTGCTGTAATATAAACACCTTAAAGCTAATCTTGTTTTCGTACTGTTTAGCGTTAATATTCTTTTCTTTGGATTTAACCTAACGAGAGAACTCCTAAATTTTTTATGAGGAGAGAGAGAATGATAATAAAGACTGCCATAGTTATGGATTCAACTGGTTATTTGACACCTGATATTTTAGACCAGTATGGAATCAGAGTTGTCCCATTAAACGTTACAATTGGTAATGAAACTTTTCCTGAGACAGAACTTACTAATACAGATCTATTTAATAAACTTGATCAAATCTCTGGTATCTCTACCACATCTCAACCATCAGTAGGTTTATTTCTTTCTACTTATGACAAATTATTTAATGAAGGTTACGAAGAAATTGTAAGTATCCACCTATCTCAAAAGATAAGCGGAACATTTATCTCCGCACAGATGGCTAAAGATTTGTCTACGAATAAAAAAATACATATTTTCGACTCGGGTTCCGCTGCATCCGGTCTAGGACTTTTAGCTTGGGCGGCTGGAGAATGGGCTCAAGATGGCCTAAGTGGCGAGGAAATCATTAGAAAGCTGGCTAAGCTTAAATCTGTTACTGAATTATATTTTATGGTTGATACTCTTGAATATCTCCGTCGCGGTGGTAGAATTGGCGGGGCATCTGCTTTGGTAGGTACTCTTCTCCAGATAAAACCTATCTTGTACTTAAATTCCAATGGCGAAATAGATGTTTACGAAAAAGTAAGATCCAAGGGCCGGGCTTGGCAGCGTGTATTATCTGAGCTTTCCCGCGCAATATCCACCGGTGATAACTATCGTATCGCAGTTTTGCATGTTCGCCACTTTGAGGAGGGACAAAAAGTCCTGCAAGAGCTCAAAATCCAGTATCCTATGCATGAGATAAGATTATTCGAGCCAGGCCCAGTAATTGCTACTCACGTAGGGCCAGGAACCTTAGGTTTGGCATTTCATCCCTGGCCATTAAAAACTAAATAAAAATTATCAAACTTAGAAAAACTAGGCTTTAAAGTATTAACCTTGTTCAAACCGAGATATACTCAGTAATTTCTTAATTGAATCGACCTGAATTCCTCGTTAACCTTGTAAAGGAGAATTCTAGATTTGAATCCCAATATAATACAGGTAAAAAAAATAATTGATGTAGTTGCCCTTATCCTTATTCATAATGGCCTTATTCTTATTGCCCAAAGGCCACAATCAGACCATCTGTCTGGTTTGTGGGAATTTCCCGGCGGTAAAATAGAAACAGGAGAAAATCCCGAAACTGCTCTTGAAAGAGAAATACGTGAAGAGCTCAGTATTGAAATCAAAGTCGGAAAACATCTTATGACTGTAGAAGAATTGACTGCTATTAAACCCCTCAGACTTCATGCCTATTATGCAACACTTACAGGAGGAAGATTAGAAACTAAGTTTCACTCCCAAGTATCCTGGATAACACCCAAGCAACTCACTAATTATAATTTTGCCCCATTAGACATTCCTATAGTTAAAGAACTACAAAAGCTTTTATTATAAGTATAAAATTTTCTGCAATCACGTTGTAAATAATAGTAAGTATATCTCATCTTCTAAGTGACAGGCTAACTATAGTTTTAGTTTAGCATTAGGACTCCTGGAGGTGGGATTTTAATGAGACACCGAAGAATTAGTTACATGCAATTCGAAGAAATATGGGTGCAGGATTTAGATCACGCTAATCCCAAACCTCTGGACAATAATTTACCAAACCTATATAGCGCTTCAGTAAATAAGAAAATCTTTGTACCGGATGAGTTGGAGGTTGATCAACAGCGTGGTCCCTCAGAATTTATTTAGACATTAGTATTTTCAAGAAAAGACCAATACAAAAGAAACAATTTCTACTCTTTAAAAACCAGGAATTTGAAAGATAACTTCCTGGCTTTTTCTATTTTATGGCCATATTAGTTATCTGAACTAAAAAAATAATCAGAAATTTTTCACAAAGCAGGAAACTAAGAAGTTTGTTTAGAACAATTAAAGTATAAAAAAATACCGTTCAAGCTATTTTTAATACCATTTAACAGAAGCAATTAAATATTCCCGTATTATAGGGATCGAAATATTCTAGTAAAAATCAATACTGAATAACAATACTAAACTCAATTTTTTAACAATTCATTTCTAAAAAAAAGAAATGGACTATAAATATTTAGCATATCATCTAAAGGAGGCAATCATGAAAATAGCAATTTCCGGGAAGGGCGGTGTAGGAAAGACTACTATTGCCGCTAACTTGGCAAAATGGTTCTCCCATCGTGGAAACACTGTTCTTGCTGTAGATGCAGATCCAGATGCAAGCCTTGGAACAGTCCTTGGGCTTTCTGATTCGGTCTTGTCTGATTTAAAACCCATAGTTGAGATGAAAGAACTAATAGAAGAAAGGATGGGAGGGAGCGGGGCTTTTTATCCTTTAAACCCTCAAGTAGATGACATTTTTGAGGATTACTCTATCAAAATTGAAAATATTCGTTTCTTCAGAATGGGAAATGTCAAAACAGGAGGTAGTTCCTGTTATTGCAAAGAAAACAGCTTTCTTCATGCGCTGATAAACTCCCTAATTCTCAGTGAAGAAGACACAGTCATTTTAGATATGGGAGCAGGGATAGAACAACTGACAAGAGGAACGGCCCAAGGGGTTGATATTCTTATAATCGTGACTGAACCAACTAAGGTGAGCACTCAGACAGTTCGAATCATCCAAAAGCTTGCTTCCGAACTGAAAATAAAAGAATCATTAGTTTTGGGGAACAAGATTAGGACCCCTTCTGACGAGGACTTTCTCAAGCAAACATTTGATCCGAGTGAACTGGTTGGAATTATCCCTTACAATGTAGAAATGCTTGAAATGTCTAATCAAAAGGGCGATTCTAGCTCAACCTGTTTAGAGTCAAGTCTAAATAATATTTTCAAACAAATTATTTTGGAAAGGAGATGAGGGTTTACGTAAAATCAGTTGTTCCAATGTAACTATTCTAGGTGTAAGAGGAGGAGGTTAAAAAAATGCCAAGATACCGGGATTTGACACATAACTCCAGGCCTTCCAATGCCCCACGTGTCATTGAACCTAAAAACCCACTTCGTACCACAGACGCAGGTGCAAATGAATTATTGAAAATTGCTCAAGAGAAAAAAATCGAAACCGTCTTTGACCGTTTTGTTGCCCAACAACCTCAATGTGGATTTGGTTACAAAGGAGTCTGCTGCAGAATATGTATTGCAGGTCCTTGTCGCGTCAAGGCAGAAGAAGGTCCAGGAAGCAAGGGTATTTGCGGTGCTTCAGCCTATACTATCGTAGCACGTAATCTTGTTCGCATGATCGCAGGAGGTACGGCCTCCCACTCAGAGCATTCACGCCATGTCTTGCATACCGCTTATGAAATGGTTGAGGGACATGCTCCAGACTATGAGATTAAATCCTCATCTAAACTTCGAAATCTGGCTCAAAAGCTCGGAATCCCCGTAGACAACCGCACAGATAAAGAAATTCTAAAAGATATAGTAGAACTTGGCTATCAAGATTTTGGCAGATACCAGGACAAACCATTGGCTTTCCTTAATAGCTTTTTAACTGAAAAAAGAAGAAGCAAGTTTAAGCATACCAATATTATGCCCAGATCAATTGATGGAACAGTCACGGAACTGCTGGCCCAAACTGCCATGGGTGTTGATGCTGACCCAGTAAATATTATTTTTGGGGGTTTGAAGGCTGCTCTTGCCGACTTAGCCGGTGAGTATATCGGGACTTCCTTGAGTGATGTCCTCTTTGGTATACCCGAGCCAATTGTCTCCGAAGCAAATTTAGGAGTAATAAAACCGAAAATGGTTAACATCGCAGTTCACGGCCATAATCCCGTACTTAGTGAAATGGTTGTAGCTGCAGCCAGAACTATGAAGGATGAGGCTAAGAAAGCAGGAGCTGAGGGAGTAAATATTGTCGGTATCTGCTGTACTGGAAATGAGCTGCTTATGAGAGAAGGAGTATATCTAGCTACTTCTTCCGCATCCCAAGAGATGGCTATCATGACCGGAGCATTGGATGCTATGGTAGTGGATATTCAGTGTATTTTCCCATCCGTTCAAACAGTGGCAGAATGCTTCCATACCAAAGTAGTAACTACTGAAAGCATCATGAAAATTCCAGGAGCTCAGTACCTTGCTTTCAATGCCGAGTCTGCAATGGAAGATGCTAAAAAGCTAGTCCGAATTGCAATTGATGCATACAAAAACCGCGATCCTCAAAAGATCTCAATTCCAAACGAACGTCATCAACTTGTTGCTGGCTTCAGCCTCGAAACGTTGACTGAGCTTCTGTCCAAAGTAAATCCGGACCGTCCAATTTCAGTAATTACAAATGCTATTCTTAATGGACAATTAAAAGGTGTGGTCCAAATGGCTGGCTGTAATAATTTGAAACGGCCTCAAGACGAGTCTCACCTTACAATCCTTAAAGAACTTGTCAAGAATGACGTTCTTGTTATTGCCTCGGGTTGTTCAGCAGGTGCCTTCGCCAAGTTCGGCCTAATGTCACCCTCTGCAGTCGAAGCCTATGCCGGTCCAGGACTCAAGTCCTTCCTCAAAGCTCTGGAAGATGCTAATCCTCAATTATCAACAAAACTGCCACTAGTGTTCCATATAGGTTCCTGTGTTGACAACAGCAGAGGAATGGACTTAGTCATGGCAATGGCAAATGAATTGGAAGTTGACGTTCCTAAGGTTCCTTTTGCAGCATCCGCTCCTGAGGCAATGCACGAAAAGGCTATTGCTATTGGATCCTATGCTGTTACAATGGGACTTCCCACTCACGTCGGCACGATGCCGCCACTCGAAGGAAGCGATCTTATTTATGGAATCGCCACTCAAATCGCTCATGATGTTTATGGTGGAAACTTCATTTTTGAAGTAGATCCACAGGAAGCAGTAAAGAAAATAATAAGCGCTTTGGAGTATCGCTCTTGGAAGTTAGGCGTTCACAAGCAAACTGCAGAAAAATTTAATAC
>JAJZSC010000277.1 GCA_021849995.1 Bacillota bacterium
CCTAATTCTTTTGCTGATCCTCATTAGTATTAACTAATCTTCATTAGTATTAGTTAAATAGGTATAATAAAAACAAAAAATAGACCCAAATGGACAGATTTCAACTCCTGAAAAAAAAGTGAGTGAAACCTGCCCGCCTGGGTTTTTATCCCTTCGGTGTAACTCCAGAAAAAAGGTATTAATTCCTCATAGCCTTGTCTGAAGCCTGTACCACTTGGTCACTTTAAAATGCCCTAGGTACACTTTCGCTCATAGTCAGACCATTTACGGTAGTCTGGTAGAAACTTGCAGTCCGTATCACCGCGATTATATGAACGCCTATGAAATTTTTAAAACCAAATTTATTGTAGCTTAGATCAAGGTTTTGGTCAATGTATTTTTCGAACATTTTATTAGTTGCCGACTATAATGTTCGGGAATTCTAAAACTACACCTGAAACAAATACTAAACAGAAATCTAAACATGACAAAGTAAAAAATCTATATTTTACTTTGTTCTGTTTTAAATTTTTCCGGAATATTTTAACCATATAAACTTGCCGGGAGGGATTCGCATGAATCCTTTTACAAAGCACGAGTTAGAAATCATTGAAGTAGCATTAGTTCGCTATCTGGAAAAATTAGAATCTGGAGTATTTGCCGAACGTGAACGTGACCGCATTAAGATAATCCTTAAGAAAATTGAGGAATTAGATTCAAGGCAGCAAGCTGACAATTAAGGCATTATAGCAAAAGCAACCAGGATTACAAAACCGGTTGCTTCGTTTTTACTAATTAGTTTTATCAAGAAACTAGATTTGAGTAAAAAAGCCTAGCTTAGTACTTATTTCCATACTCTCCAGAATAAACCTTTTCGTACTTAAGACTACTTTCGTCATTAGGAGCTTTTGTCTCGGCGGGATAACCAATGGCGACTATCGACTCTACCTTAAGCTTACTCGGGATACTTAATTCACCCCTGACATAATCTTCTGCTGTTTGCCCAGAGTCCCCTACCCTTTCTCTGATCTGAATCCAGCAAGAGCCCAACCCTAAGCTTTCTGCAGTCAACTGAATAATAATTGTCGCAATAGAAGAATCCTCTACCCAGACGTCACATTTATCAGGATCAGCAACAACTACTATAGCTAAAGGAGCATTATCTAAAAAAGCTGCACCCTGTCTAGCCCCGGCTAGTTTCTTTAATGTCTCCCGGTTTTCCACGACTATAAACTCCCATGGGCGAAGACGCCTTGATGAAGGGGACAACAACGCAGCCTTTATGAGCTGATCTATTTTTTCCTTTTCTACATTTCGTACCTCAAACTTACGGATGCTTCTCCTCTTCTTAAGCAACTCCAACATATTCGATACCTCCCAGGCTATTTGCTGTGATTATTATACGATAAATTCATATGATTGTCTAAAGCTAGGGCATACATAATAAAAGACGGCTATGAAACCGCAAATAACGCGAAATCATAACCGCTATTCCGATTCCAATCCACTAAAAAGTACCTAGTTGGGGTAAGCCATACAATATCATTCCCACTCAATCGTCCCAGGTGGTTTAGAGGTAATATCATAAGCGACACGGTTGACGCCATGAACCTCATTAACAATTCGGGAAGATATTCTCTCTAACAGGTCATATGGGAGTCTCGCCCAATCAGCAGTCATTGCATCATCACTGGTAACCGCTCTAAGCACAATGGGATAAGCATAGGTTCGCCCATCTCCCATGACACCCACACTCCTAATAGATGGAAGGACAGCGAAAGACTGCCATAACTCCCGGTATAACCCGGCTTTACGGATTTCATCTAAAATAATAGCATCTGCCTCACGTAAGATATCGAGCTTCTCCCGGGTTATTTCTCCAACGATCCGGATGGCGAGTCCAGGCCCTGGAAACGGCTGCCGCCAGACGATTTCCTCAGGCAGACCTAGTTCACGGCCAACCTCACGAACCTCGTCTTTAAAGAGCATTCTAAGAGGCTCGATTAGTTCGAACTGCATATCTTCCGGCAAGCCGCCTACGTTGTGGTGGGTTTTAATCGTCTCCGCTGTTTCTGTACCACTCTCGACGACATCAGGATAGAGAGTACCTTGAACCAGAAAATCTACTTTCCCTAATTTGCGCGCTTCATCTTCAAAAAGACGGATGAATTCATTGCCAATCAGCTTGCGTTTATCCTCTGGATCAGAAACTCCCTCAACCTTATCCATAAATCTTTCCCTAGCGTCGACAAAAATAAGATTTAGATGGAATTTCTCAGTAAATATTTTTTTAACCTGATCTGCCTCATTCTTACGCATAAATCCGTGATCAACAAACACGCAGGTTAATTGATCTCCGAGTGCTTTATGCACCAAGACGGCAGCAACAGAGGAATCGACTCCCCCACTTAAGGCACAGAGGACTTTACGTTCTCCGACTTGGGAACGAATCTCTTGGATTTGAGATTCTATAAAGGACTCCATTGTCCAATCACCTGTACAACCACATATGTCAAACAAAAATTGTTTAAGCATGTTTTGTCCATCAGGAGTATGCTTTACCTCTGGGTGAAATTGAACTCCGTAAAAGTTACGAGTTTCATTCATAATTCCCGCGACTGGGGTATGAGCAGTACTCGCTGCAATTTTGAAACCTTCCGGAAGATCCTTGACGGAATCACCATGGCTCATCCAACTCTTTCTTTGTCCTTCTAAGCCCTTCCAAATTCCAGCCGAGTGTTTTACGGTAAGTTCAGTATTACCGTATTCCCGTACTTCAGGATGCTCCACCCGTCCCCCAAGTTGAACTGTCATCAGCTGCATCCCATAGCAAATTCCTAAGATCGGTATTCCCAGATTGTAAATCTCGGGATCAACTGTAGGAGCATTCTCTTGGTTAACACTAGCAGGACCACCAGAGAAAATTAGACCTTTTGGCTTACGTGCTTTTATCTCTTCAATAGTGGTTTTGTAGGATATCATTTCAGAATAGACATGAGCTTCCCTGACTCTTCTTGCGATAAGCTGGTTGTATTGACCGCCAAAATCCAGTACTAAAACAACTTCATTAGTCATATTAAAATCACCGTCCGTTTCAATGAATTAGATCGCTTACTCTTTCATCATCCAGGCTCATTTGATACTGGATGGTATAAACAAAACTTGGCGTGCGCCAAGTCTTAGGCGCAGGCGGCTGACTAGATGCACTTATGCACCCTGAGAGATATACTTTCTGATTGTATAAAAAAGGGCTGAATCGGGCTAAATCCGTTTCAGCATCGGGTTAAACTCTAGAATCAGATACACCATTAAGGATTGTAAGCCTCTTCCTTTAATACTCCTACATAAGGAAGATTTCTGTACTCTTCGTTAAAATCCAGGCCATACCCTACAACAAACTCGTCCGGAATTGTAAACCCGTTATAGTCTGGAACCACTGAAACTTTACGACGTTCCGGCTTATCCAACAAGGTCACAACTTTAACACTTAATGGATTTCGTGCAGACAAATTCTCTTTTAAATATTTTAAAGTTAGTCCCGTATCGATAATGTCCTCCACAATGAGAATATGTACATCCTCAACACTGCGCTCAAGATCTTTTAAAATCCTAACCACACCTGAAGAACTAGTAGATGCTCCATAACTCGATACTGCCATAAAATCATAAAATAAAGGTATTTTAATTTCCCTTATTAAGTCTGCCATAAAAGGTACCGCACCTTTTAATATTCCCAGCACGAGGAGTTTTTGTCCCTTAAAATCACGGGTTATTTCTGCACCCAGTTCAGCAATTCTTTCTTGAAGCTGTTCTCTGGTAAATAAGATCTTGCCAATATATCCTTCCACCTCTGCCACCTCCAAATTGTCACTCCTGCAAAATCTATGCGAGAATTATATCAAAGCGCTCTTCCCGATGTCAAACTCAATCAGCATATATACCCCTACCAATGTAAAATGTAAAACCTGAATATACCAGCTGAAAGGCCAAGGTATACACCTAAGTCAACATTTAATGCCATGCTTTATACTCTTTATTCTTTTTATGATCGTCAAGGTTAATAGCTAGTAGTGATGCTATAATGCCCGACACCTCTTCCGATTACTCTTTTCCTGCGACGTTCAGGATCTTTAACCATTTACTTTTACCTTCCTTTATTAAAATATTCCAAAGAACTTGCGGCTTGTCTGATATCTTATTCAGCATATCTATCAGTGCTGTTCATAAAGGTCAAGGCAGTTAAGAAAATAACGAGGGCAGGAAAAATTCCTGCCCTTTGTTCAAATATTATTGAGACACAAACGTAATCATTCTGATTGGGATTCGGACTACCGGACGGATTCCGTCAATTGGTTTTCCAACGTTGGCAAACAGTTGAGCGTTGGTTAATAATGCAACTCCATTTTGTATTCCACCAAAGCTGCCCATCCAAAAACTTGAATCTGTACCTATTTGCAGAGTTGCACCAATTGGAAATGCGTCAAATAAAGCTACAACTGGGGTAGCAGGTGAAAATGGTACTCCAAAAGACATATGGTTGATCCCCTTTCTTTTTTTCTACCACAAAGGTGGCGATATAAGATAAGAAATTTCGGAGTACCAATAATAATTATTTCTAATTTATGATATGTACAAGTGTCTAAATTGTTACAGGAAAGTTTGTTTTACTCGGGACGCAAAGTGAAGCTCTGAGATGCACCACATTTTTCCAAATACATACTATAGAGTATAAATAATCTTATAATGTCAGGTTATAAGCCGGCATAAATCGAGTCAAAGGATAAGAACGACAAGAGAAACCAAAGAAAAATAATAACTAAGACATTAAGAAGTATTTGTTTTTCTATATTCTTGGTTAAGGAGGGAGAGATAAACCATGTTCATGGGCTCTTTACTGATCATTAGTGGATACTTCCTTTTCTGGCTATTGAAACCTCCAGTTTCTCATAATTCTATAACCCAGGAAGAAGTCTTATTTTCAAAGAATCCTTCTCTAGATCGCGAGGCGGGGCTGGATGCTTGACTTCCCTACTCTATACACGTTAACTGTATTTTTCCTTATGGTTATGTTTCTCATTTGGAGGCCTCATGGTATTAATGAGTCCATCCCCCCTGCCATAAGTGCTATATTCATTTTCTTAGGCGGAATCGTTCCTCTGAGCAATATATTCGAAATACTAGGAATTGTTAGCGGTGCTGCCATTACCATTCTTTCTACAATAGTGATGTCCATTGTCCTTGACAGCATCGGTTTTTTTCGCTGGGCTGCCTTAAACCTGGTGAACCGA
>JAJZSC010000278.1 GCA_021849995.1 Bacillota bacterium
CAACGTTTTATCCGTACAGCCATTTAAAACAAGAATTATACGCCTAAGCGGTAGGCGTAAGATAGTTGTCAGAACGGCCAAGATGCTTTTTTCTTCATTTTTGGCCGGAATGACGGCATCAAACATCTGATTTCCGCCTCCTTAGCCTGGTTGTTAATATAATATATGCCGTTTTTAGAATTTCGACATAAGATATATAGGAATGGTAAAAGGAAAGGGGGCGCATCGGATGTTTAAGATTGGAGATGTAGTCGCAAGGCGTTCTCATAACCAAGATCTTTTCTTTAGAGTAATAGACATTCGAACTGTGATAGGTTGTGAACTGCTGGCAATACTTAAAGGGATTAACCTGAGGTTAATAGCCGATGCCCCTGTGAGCGACCTAGTTGAAAAAGGCCCTGCAGAGGTAGCCCATTATCAGCTAAAAGACAATCAGAATATCTATCGTAAACTTAATAGGGTTGTTAATCAACGGAAGACCGTTAGCAAGGATCTAGACGATTTTTTTGAGGTTCCAGGCAGGGTATTACATCTGGATGGAGATGAGGATTACCTGGAACAATGCATTAAAACCTACCGTCAATTAGGCCTGGAAGCCAAAGGGATTTGCAAGTCAGAAAAAGAACAGCCAGATGTAATTTACCAGATATTACAGGAAACCCCTACAGACATCCTCGTGTTAACTGGACATGATGGGTTCCTTGCGGAAAAAAGGGACTTTAGGAGCCTTGATAGTTATCGAAGTTCCCGTTATTTTGTAAAATCCGTTTTAGAAGCGAGGAGATTTCAACCAAATCGTGATGCCTTGGTAATTTTTGCAGGAGCTTGTCAATCAAACTATGAAGCTATTCTTACTGCAGGAGCGAATTTTGCATCTTCTCCAAAGCGTACCTTAATTCATGCCTTTGATCCGGTGTTTATTGTAGAGAGAATTGCTTTCACTCCTATCGATCAGACAATATCAGTGAAAGAACTCCTTAAACATACGGTGACTGGAACTGATGGAGTGGGTGGAGTTGAAACAAGAGGGCAACTCAGAAAAGGATATCCGAGAAGCCCTTACTGATTTCCTTAAAGTCGAGGGGGTTACGGTTGAATAATGACCGGAGTACCTACTTCGACTTCTCTATATAATCTGGCTATATCCTGGTTATGAAGCCGGATGCAACCCTTGGATACTGATTGGCCTATACTTGCTGGATTATTGGTACCATGAATTCCGTAATGTGGGATTGATAGCCCTAGCCAATGTGAGCCGAAAATTCCCCCAGGATTTGGCTCTTTACTAACTATGGAAAAGTGGCCTATAGGGGTAGGGGTATCTCTCTTGCCAATGGCAATAGGGTAACGGCCTATTAGCCTGTTTCCTTCATATAATTCAAGCTGTTTTCTACTTTTGTGTATAACAATTTGGTGACGAGACATGCTAAATCCTCCTCATAAATCTTTAGTTTTGAGAATTTCACGTGGTAACGCAAAGTGAGTTACTTTAAAAAGCCTTTATTAACTATTTTATGAAGAACACTCTCCAACTGTTTTCAATGAATAAAGAGACTGGGAATTAGCTGAAACTAGTTAAATGAAGGGAGGATCAGAATGAGTGAACATGTTGAAGGAAAACTTCTCATAATAGGCGGGGCAGAGGATAAAAAAGGGGAATGTAAGATTTTAAGAAGATTTATTCATGAGGCGGGAGGCAGGGATAGTATCATTACCGTCCTGACGGCTGCAACCGAGTATCCTGTTCAGGTGGGGGCTGAATACAATGAATTGTTTTTATCTCTAGGAGCAAAGTCAGTTCAAGTATTGGATGTGTCCGATCGGTCGCATGCCAATGCGGATGGGTTAGTACAGTTGCTGGAAAAATCAACTGGGGTATTTTTCACCGGAGGGGATCAACTAAGGATAACTGGCTTGATCGGTGGAACTCGCCTAGGCAGGGCTTTACATAACTTATACCAAAAAGGTGTGATTATCGCGGGAACCAGCGCTGGAGCTTCAGTAATGTCCGATACAATGATAGTTGGTGGAGAAGCAGGGAGTCCAAGGAAAGAAACTATTACAATGGCTCCAGGCTTAGGACTTTTAAGAGCAGTAGTGGTAGACCAACACTTTGCTCAGCGTGGCAGGATTGGCAGGTTACTGACAGCAATTGCCCAGAATCCATATGTATTGGGAATCGGAATCGATGAAGATACTTCTATCCTGGTATATTCAGACGGAGGGTTTACAGTTGTTGGGAGTCAAACAGTAACTGTTATTGATGCATCACATTCTTTAGCTAGCAATGTATCGGAATCCGCACCCGGACAAGCCCTGGTACTAACTCCTGTATTGATGCATGTTTTATCCCATAGCTATAAGTTCGACCTGAAAAAGCGTATTTCTGTGCTTTAAGTTTTATTTTGACTGTCTATGGCATGAAGACATAGTAAAAGCACTTAAACAAGTAATTTAACAGATTTGGGAATATTGCTAGTCAAAAAAGTCAAAAATAATAAGAGTGTATTTTTCCTACAGCTAAAAGGAGGACTTACAGCGTAATGGAGATTAAACAAATCCAGGCGGTCGAAGGGGCTAATGTTTATAGCTATAGGCCAATAATTCGAGCGATCGTGGATCTCCAAGAATGGGCAGGAAAATCCAGCAACGAGTTAGGAGATTTTAATCTCAGATTGGTTGAGACTTTGCCGACTTTAGCCGATCATTATTGTGCAAAAGGCAGACCGGGTGGGTTCTTGGAACGTCTTGAAGAAGGTACACTTTTGGGACATGTTATAGAACATGTAGCGATAGAGCTTTTAACTCTGGCGGGCCAGAATATACCGTATGGGAAAACAATGTCTATTCCGGAAAGTCCGGGGGAATATGAAATAATCTATAATTATGAATCAAAAGAAGGGGCGATACTGGCCTTTAAACAAGCGTTCTCTGTTGTTAATAGCTTATTGGAATCTAAATCTATTGATATAGAAGGCATTGTCGCTTTGATCAAGCGCGAGATAGCAGACACTGAACTAGGAGTGTCGACCAGGGCAATTGTCGAGGCATGCAAGAGAAGAGGAATCCCAGTTCAGCGTTTAAGCGAGGGGAGCCTTCTACAATTGGGATATGGCCGTAACCAACGCAGAGTTCAGGCTGCTATGACGGATCATACCAGTTGTATAGGAGTTGATATTGCTTGTGATAAAGGTTTGACTAAAAAGCTTTTAGCAGAGTCTGGGGTACCTGTTCCTCTCGGTTATGTAGTTAGAACTGAGGACGAGGCTATTAGAGCATTTAATGAGATAAAATCACTCGGAGTGGTTAAGCCATATAATGGAAACCAAGGGAAAGGTGTTAGCCTTCGCCTAGAAACGGAAGCGGAGGTAAGAGCGGCCTTTAAGTTGGCTCAAGTGTTCGGGGATCAAGTGATTGTCGAAGAGTACATAAAAGGTCGCAACTACAGATTATTAGTTATTGGCGGCCGTTTGGTTGCCGCATCCGAGCGGGTTCCTGCTCATGTGGCAGGAGACGGGATTTCCACTATTCAGGAGCTCGTAGAAAAGGCTAATCAGGACCCTGCTCGCGGTGAAGACCACGAGAAGGCTCTAACCAAAATAAAAATTGACCCAGTGGTGATATTAACACTTGCACAGAAGAAATTGTCAGTGTCTTCGGTTCCTCAGGCAGGAGAAATAGTCTTTCTGCGGGATAGTGCAAATTTAAGTACCGGAGGAATTGCGCATGATGTAACAGATATTGTTCATCCAGACAATATTGCTCTGGTAGAATATGCTGCTGAAATAATTGGGCTTGATATAGCTGGTATTGATTTTGTGTTGGAAGATATCCAAGTGTCCTGGCAGAAACAAAACGGTAAGATAATTGAAGTGAACGCTGCGCCTGGAATCAGAATGCATCATTTTCCGGCAACTGGCAAGTCCATGGATATTGGGAAAATAATTGTGGATCAGGTGATACCCACTGGAAATGGTAGAATTCCCATAGTCTCAATCACAGGAACTAACGGAAAAACTACCACTACCAGGATGATTGGCAAAATGCTCCTAGATCGGAAATTAATGGTTGGAACGACTACAACAGATGGCATATACATTGGAAACAAACTTCTCCTAAAGGGAGATACCACCGGTCCGGATAGTGCAAGGATAGTTCTTAGACATCCGGATGTTCAGGTAGCAGTGCTGGAAACGGCCCGTGGAGGTTTATTAAGGTCAGGTCTGGCCTATGATTATGCAGACGTAGCCGTAATCACCAACGTGGCTAATGATCATCTCGGTCAATACGGGATTGAAACACTGGAAGAACTGGCCCATGTAAAAAGCTTAGTAGCGGAAGTGGTAAAGCCCCATAGCTATGTAATCTTAAATGCTGATGATCCCTTCGTAGTTCAAATGGCACTGAAAACAAAAGGTAGGATTATTTTCTTCAGCACCGAAAAGGACAATATCCATGTGCGTAAGCATCTTGGGTTAGGTGGAGCGGCTGTTTTTGTTCGACGAGGATATATTATCTTCTGTCAAGGGTCGCAGACTTACAAAATTTGCTCAGTAAAACAGATACCGATTACTTGGGGTGGCAAAGCTAAGCATAATGTTCAGAACGCACTCGCAGCGGTTGCTGCAGGTTGGGCTTTGGGCTTAACTTCTGAAGATATTAGACGATCGTTAGAGGAATTTACATCTAACTCGGAAACTAATAGGGGAAGGCTAAACCTTTATGAAATCAGCGGTGTAAAGGTATTTGTCGACTACGGACATAATGCTGCAGGAATAGAACAAGTAATTGGGACTCTAAAGAAGCTTAAGGGTCGTTCTTTGGTCGGGTGCATCACAGTTCCAGGTGACAGGACTGACGAAACAATACGAGAAGTTGCCCGGGTCGCTGCCAAGGGTTTTGATCGTCTGATCGTTAAAGAAGACGCTGATTTAAGAGGACGTAAACCGGGTGAAGTAGCCAAGCTTCTGTATGACGAGGTTATTGCCAGTGGTATGACGGCAAAGCAGGTATCAGTAGTTTTACCGGAGCTTGAAGCTTTTAAGCATGGACTAGATAGTTGCCTGCCAAGGGATATTTATGTAGTTTTTTATGAAAATCTTGAACCTATAGAGGAAGAGATAAAGCTTCGGTTAAAGGAGGAAAAACAGTTCCCGCCTGCTGAGGCTGCTATTGGAATCTAAGAGTGAAGGAGGCGGAGATTTCTGCCTCTTATTATTTTAAGGATGCTTAGCAATAGCAACTTCCAACCCAGAAGTGTTCAAGA
>JAJZSC010000279.1 GCA_021849995.1 Bacillota bacterium
TGGACTTCATTCCGAAGGGTTTACCGCAAGCAGGAGCTCTTGAGGAAAGAGACCTGAAAGCCAGAGAACTTCTCGATGTCTATAAAAAAGTTGCTGCCGCAGAGGGTGCAGGAACCGGGGCGGGCGGATTCTGGCTCGCAATGGCAGATTTTCCTGCTTTAATAGCTATTAAAATGAAGTTCTTGTTCGAATTGGCCCATGTATATGGATATAGTACTAAGGATTATAGGGAAAGGCTATTTATTTTATATGTATTTCAACTGGCCTTTTCGAGCCAGACTAAACGGCCTGATCTTTTCAAAATAGTTTCGGATTGGAGTAAAAATGAGCAACAATATCCGGCTGGCGAGGAAGCTATCCAACAAATTGACTGGGAATTGTTTCAGAAAGAATACCGGGATGCTATAGACTTGCGTAAACTCTTGCAGATGATCCCGGGAATTGGTGCAGTTGTAGGAGCATGGGCCAATTACGGATTATTAGAAGAACTCGGGGTTGTGGCAATGAATTGTTACCGACTGAGAATTTTAAAAGAAGCTGGGAATTATAGACTGGAGGCGGGAGAGTGAAGGAAGTTACCTTACATACGATCAAGGAAGACCCGATTGTACAGGGGTATATTCAAGGTGGAAATCGTCACCTTGAGGCTATCGGATATACCGAGCACGGATTGCGACACGTTGGGCTTGTTTCACACATAGCTCATAACATTATGGAAAAGTTGGGTCATCCTGAAAGAGAGTGTGAGTTGGCAGCAATTGCGGCATATTTGCATGATATAGGGAATGTAGTAAACCGTTCTTTGCATGCCCAGACAGGAGCAGTACTAGCGGCAAGTATTCTGGAACGCCATGGTATGTCCCCAGAAGAAATCGCAGTAGTAATTGGTGCAGTAGGAAATCATGACGAGAGCGATGGGCATCCTGTAAGCAATGTGTCTGCGGCCCTGATCCTGGCAGATAAATCAGATGTACACCGTTCAAGAGTTAGAAATAGAGACCTAGCCACTTTTGATATTCATGACAGGGTAAACTATTCTGTAGAACACTCATTTATCAGGGTATATCCTCAGGATCGAATTTCTTTGGAAATTGAGATTAATACAGAAATGTGTCCGGTTATGGATTATTTCGAGATCTTTTTGGCCAGGATGTTACTATGCCGAAAAGCTGCTGAATTTTTAAAAACACGATTTGAACTTAAAATTAATGAGGTAATTTTACTATAGCTCTTGGAAATTAACCTTGGATTTGATCTTGAAGAGTAATATTAGATTTAGCTCTTGATAAGCATAATTAAAATTTATCTTTTAAAAAACTATATAAGATAGAGCCTGGTTAAATTGATGATTAACATTTAAGGAAAATTTAGTTTAAAGAAAGTTTTAGAAGGAGCCGCTGATGAAGGGGTTCCTTTAGCTAACTACTAAAATGATGCATGGGAATTATTGGGTTGATTGACACTGCGATTAGTACAGGCGTATAATTATGTTTGGCATGGGCAAGTCCCATTCACAACTAAAGGGAGGAAGTCGAATGAAAACGGGAAACGTGATAAAGCTATTGGCTGTCATCATAGCTGTAGCTGTAGCTGTAGTATTTTCCGTCCCATACCTTTCGGATCCCGTAAAAGGAATTCCGTTGGGACTTGATTTGCGCGGCGGTGTACACCTGGTGCTCCAGGCTGAGGCGGGTAAGGATGGAGCAGCAGTTACAAAAGAAGATATGGAAAAAGCCAGAGCTATCATTGAGCGACGTGTTAATGAAATGGGCGTGTCAGAACCGATAGTTCAAGCAGATCTGGACAAAAAGAGGATTATTGTTGACTTAGCAGGTGTTCAAGATCCGGATAAAGCAGTTGATATTTTAAAGACCACGGCAAAGCTAACCTTTAGAGACCCTCAAGGCAATGTGGTATTAGAAGGGTCAGAATTAAAGGATGCAAGGGCTGCTTCAAGTCAGCAGGGATATATTGTTAGTTTAACTTTCTCATCTGATGGTGCTAAAAAGTTTGCTGACATTACAACGAAATATGTTGGACAGCAAATAGGTATTTACCTGGATAATAATTTACTCCAGAATCCCCGGGTAAATGAACCTATTCTAAATGGGGAAGCGCAGATTACAGGCTATAGTTCCTTAGAGGACGCTGCTAATTATGCTGTTCTCCTCCGTTCCGGTTCCCTTCCTGTTAGTATGAGCATAGCGGAAAAACGTCAAGTAGGTGCCTCTCTGGGGGTAGATTCATTAAATAAAAGCATTAGTGCTGCGATGTACGGGGTAGGATTTATCTTCTTGTTTATGTTGATGCTGTATCGCCTGCCGGGACTGGTTGCTAACTTCTCCCTAATCGTATATATACTTTTAGTTTTGTGGGCTCTTCGCTCTGTCGATGCTGTGCTTACCCTGCCAGGGATCGCCGGTATGATTTTGTCTGTTGGCATGGCTGTTGACTTTAATATTATTGTCTATGAACGGATTAAGGAAGAGCTTCGCTTAGGAAAATCATTGAGGGCAGCTGTGGAGGCAGGGTTTAGTCGCGCACTGATCACTGTTATAGACTCAAACTTAACCACTGCTATTGGTGCAGCAGTTCTGTTTTACTTTGGTACCGGCCCGATTAAAGGATTCGCCCTTACCCTGATTTTTGGTATTCTGGCAAGTTTCTTTACAGCGATTACATTTACAAGATGGGTACTCCGCTGGATTGTAGGACTAAACCATCGGATGAATACATTTTGGTTTGGTGTTAGGAGGGATGCTTAATGGCTGGTAAAATAAATACACCTAACACTCTACAAGCTCCGGTGGCAGAACCGGCTAGTTATGACGAAGTAAAAAAGATGCATCGTTTTTACTTTAACATTGTAAAGAGAAGGTACCTGTGGTTTGCACTTTCTCTGTGCCTCCTAATACCTGGGCTCATTTCCTTAGCCACTAGAGGCTTAAACCTTGGAATCGATTTTACCGGCGGAACGATGCTTGATATGAAGTTTACGAAACCGGTTACTCAGGCAGCAATCACGGATAGTATGAAGTCAGTCGAACTTGAAGGTCAGGTTCAGCTATCTAGTGGAAACACTGTTGCCTTAATTCGTACTTCTGCACTTGAAGAAGAACAACGGGACAAGTTATTGTCTGCTCTCCAGAAGAATGTCGGGGACTTTGATAAAGCGTCCTTGAAAGAGGATAAAGTCGGCCCTGCTATCGGACAAGAACTCACGCGTAATGCCATCATGGCCTTAGTGATTGCCTGCGGGTTAATGCTTTTGTATATTACTTTCAGGTTCCAGTTCGTTTATGCTATCTCCGGAATAATAGCTTTGTTGCATGATGTCTTCCTTACGATTGGATTGTTTTCCATCTTTCAATGGCAAGTGGATTCTACGTTTGTAGCCGCTATCTTAACTATTTTCGGTTACTCGATTAATGACACAGTGGTAATTTTTGACCGGATTAGGGAAAATGAACGGCGCATGAAAAAGGGCGATAGCTACGAAGACATGGTTGATAAGTCTGTATGGCAAACAATGGGTCGTTCTATTAACACAGTAATGACAGTTCTTATCGCATTGTTGGCTATCTTCTTGCTTGGTGGAGCATCAACGGCGACCTTTGCTCTGGCTATGCTTATCGGAGTGACAGCTGGAGCTTATTCCTCTATCTTTAATGCCAGTCAGATTTTAGTCGAGATTAAATCCCGGATGAAAAGTTCTCGCGGAGGAAAACCTGCTAAGGCAAAAGCTTAACAGTTGAGCAATTTAAATATCAACAAAAACTATAGGAAATAATTAAGGACTACAAGTTGATTCTTGTGGTCCTTTTTAAATTTTGATATGATTTTCTGAAGAAAAAACTTACTATAAATCTATTCTTTAAATCTAGAAAAAATTTAAAATTAATATAGTGCATTTCAGGCTATGCTGTACTATAATACAGGAAAGGGAAAAGGGGGCCAAAATCGTGAAAATGACCGGTGCTCAAGCAATTATGCAAGCTTTAAAAAATGAAGGTGTTGAAATTATTTTTGGTTATCCTGGAGGCGCAGTTTTGGCACTTTATGATGCTTTGTATGAAGCAAATTATCCGCATATTCTTACCCGGCATGAGCAAGGTGCAATTCATGCTGCTGATGGTTATGCTAGGGCCACGGGAAAAGTAGGAGTTTGTTTTGCAACATCCGGACCCGGCGCTACGAATATTATTACAGGGATTACGACTGCCTATATGGATTCAATTCCGATTGTTGCAATTACTGGCCAGGTAGCAGTTTCCTTGATTGGACGGGATTCTTTTCAGGAAGCAGATGTCCGGGGCATAACGACTCCTATTACCAAGCACAACTATCTCGTTAAAGATATAAAAGATTTGGCCAGAGTTCTGAAAGAAGCGTTTTATATAGCTCAAACCGGTCGTCCGGGACCGGTAGTGGTTGATATTGCCAAAAATGTATTCGCAGCCGAACTTGAGTTTGAGTATCCTGAAGAGGTTCAACTACGTGGATATCGTCCAATTTACCAGGGCGATCTGAAAGTAATGGATGATGTTTATGCAGAGATGCAAAAGGCTAAAAAGCCGCTTATTTTCCTTGGCGGCGGGGTTACCTTATCTGAAACCTCTGCTGAAATGAGAGCCCTTATTGATCAAACGGGATTTCCGGTTATTTCAAGCCTAATGGGTCTCGGGTGTATTCCAGATAACCATCCTCAGTACCTTGGAATGGTGGGTATGCACGGAACTTATGCAGCTAATTTAGCCACTACCGAATGCGATTTGCTTTTGGGTTTCGGGGTTAGATTTGACGATCGGGTAACGGGACTTCTAGCAGAGTTTGCGTCAAAAGCTAAAATCGTCCATTTCGATATAGATCCTGCCGAGGTTAACAAGAATGTAATTGCTCAAATCAAAGTAATAGGGGACCTTAGATGGTCAATTCCAACTCTGACAGAAAAACTTTCTCAACGATCTAATAACGAATGGTACGGTCAGATTACTGAATGGGTAGAGAAGGTTAGAACCTGGAAGAGTGAAAAACCTCTAACTTACGAGCAACGTCAGGGTTTCGTTATGCCACAGGACGTAATCGAAAAAGTAAGTGGTATGACAGAACCAAGTACTATCATTGTGACTGATGTTGGGCAGCATCAAATGTGGGCATCTCAGTTTTATAAATTTAAACGTCCCCGTACTTTTCTTACATCTGGGGGACTGGGTACTATGGGATACGGCTTACCGG
>JAJZSC010000280.1 GCA_021849995.1 Bacillota bacterium
AAGGGACACTGACTGAAATCGCTGACTCATTTAAGTATTGTTGTACTTTAGCATGGGGAAGCTGTCCAACGAAACTTACATTTTGAGTAAGCCCCAAGCTTTGGGACAGGTTCTTTAATTCCAGAGTCTCCGCTCCCTCCCCGGCAATAACCAGGCGGGCATCAGGAATAGCCTTTATAACCTTTGCCATGGCCGTGATGATAGTGTCGATATTATAGATTTCCTGATGTCCCCGCAGGCTTAAAATCTGGCGGGAGTTTTTATCTATTTGGGGAAGCCTTTCAAACCAAGATCGGGATACACCCATGGTTACGGTTTTTAAAACCTTCTTCCTCCCGTCAAGAAGTTCTTCCATCCGGTTTGACATGTACTCTGAATCAGAGGTTAGGGCATCAGCAGTTTTTAATACCTGGCAGACTATCTTGCGAAGCCACAAAGACTGTTGCGGAGCAACCAAGACATCTGATCCCCAAGCAGAGACAACCAAGGGATGAAAACCACTCAAAACGGACAGAAGCCCAAAACTTGTCGCATAATGGGCATGGAGAATATCTGGTTTTATCATCTCAAGCAGACTTTTAATCCTAAACATAGCCAGCACATAGTCCAATCGCCCACCGCTTCCACCCCCGAGGATGTGAACTCTAACTCCCGAAACGGGACAAGGCCGGAAAGATATCACTTCTACCTCATAACCGGTCTCTATAAAATATTTAATCCAACGTTGCAAGTGAATACTGCCTGCGTCTCCAAGGAAACATATACGCACCTATAACACCTCCCCGACCTGGAGTTAAGTTCATGAGCTTTAAGCAAGGTATAGAAAACACGGTTTGCGCTGCGAAGACGGAAACCGATGTTGCACTTATGCCACCACAAAGTTATACTTTCTGACTGGTAGAATTAAAAACTTGAGCCAGTTTACCTGCTAAAACTTCACGGCTATACTGACGTGCCACATCTTTATCTGTAGTTGAAATGAGTTGTCCACTCTTCCACTTCCCGTAGAAGTTTAGGATCGCTTCTTTGATCCTCTCATGATCATCAGGTTCGACCACAACTCCGGCTTTGGCTTCGTAGAGCAAATCGGCGGCCAGCCCTTGAGGCATTAACCCAAGCACAGGCCTGCCAGAACCGAGGTATTCAAAAATCTTACCGGTCAGCACTCCTCGCGCTGCCCCTTTGTTCAGAAAGAGTAGAAGTACATCTGCTGTTAACATTTTGCGAGTTGCTTCCAGGTGAGGGACATAACCCGATATTTCCATAACTTCAGGGTATTTGTTCCTAAAACTGTTAATAAGCTGGAGGCTTTCTGACCCAAACTGACCGGTAAAGTGGACCCTGATATCTTCTTTGGGAAGCTTTGAATGAGTTAAGAGTTCCTCCATCGCCCCTAAAAAGCAGCGGGGAGATATTTCGTTATAGAAGCTTCCTGTGTAACTGAAAGTAAGTCTGGATCGATCGCTTGTTGTATGATCTTCTAGCTTCAATTCTTCTATAATTTTTAAATCTTCTTCGTCATACCCGTTTAGGATGACCAAAAACTTGTCTTTTGGTTCTTTCGGGTAATTCCGCAAGAAGTCCTCCCTGATAGGGTCTGATACGGTAATCACCTTATCCGCCTGGGCTACGCACAGCCCTTCTACCAAACGGTCTAACGGCTTTCGAAAACTAGCAAAGTTAAGGTATCTATTCCCGGCCCAGGGATCACGAAAATCCGCGACCCACGGTTTTCCGGTGGCTTTTTTTAATCCTAAGCCGATCAGGTGGGCTGTAAACGGAGCTGAGGTTGTATAAATAAGGTCTATATCACCTTCTAGCACTCGATCTTTTGCCTTTCGTAGTGCGAACGGATACCAACCAATTTTGTCATCTGGAAAAAGAACAAAGGTATAAGCAAAAAGAAAAACCTGTTTAAGAATTTGGCGCACTGAGGCCTTGATTGACTTGCCGATCTTAAAAGAAGATCCATGATTAGAATTAGCCGAAGTTTCATGATTATGATTAGCCCCAGAATCCTGTTGAGAATTACCTATCCCGTCTGCCTGTTTTTTTACCTTTGCAGAGCGTGTTTTTAAAAATCTCTCAAAAGTGGTTAAAGCCCAGATATTTGTGCGAATGATTTCCTGCTGTTCCGGAACATCTTTTAACAGGGACTTATCGATAAGCGGAATCTTATCCTCGTCAATGCTTAAAACAACAGGCTCCCAGCCATAGTGACGCAAATACTTGACGTATTTGGTTGTGCGCTGAACTCCGCCCCCTCCGTAAGGAGGATAATAGTAAGCTATAAACAACGCTTTTTTCACTAGAGTTAACCCACCTCTCTCAGGTCTCGCAAGTAAGCTAGATAACCTAGCAAAATCCAGAGAAATGGATCTTCAAAGAATCTTCCTTCGCCCTGGGCACTGATGAAGATAGTAAGAATTCCAAGTACAGCAAAGATAGTAAGAAAATAAGAGTTATTTAACTCGGATCCCTCCGTCGAAAACCTTCGAAGCTGCAAAGCCTGTGGAATCTGGGCCAGAATGAAGACCAGGGCGGCAGCCAGAATCAAAAGGCCTATAATGCCCAATTCTGAGGCGGTAGTAATAATGGAAGTATGGGATAAACTCACACCGTACTGAACCAAGTCTTTATACTCTGTAAGCATCATTTTCTGAAATCCGCCGAGTCCAACTCCCAGGATCGGGTTGTTTAAGAACATATCCCAACCTGCAGAAACCAGAAACTGCCTTTGTCCGGAAAGATACCTGAGACCTTCAGTAACCTCTTTAAGCCTGGTAAGCTGTTCAGGATTAAAGGCTATCCCAATCCCCGCCAGCACAAGACCACCTAATAACGCAAATACTATAGATTTGCGCGGAATGAGAATGACGAAAAGCAATAGCACGAAAGCAAATGTAAACCAGCCGGCACGTGAACCTGTGAAAACCAGGGCTGCGGTCTGCACGAAAAAAACTCCCAGCCCAAGGGCGGTAGACAACCTATCCCGTGATATAACCATCCAAACCAGAGTTGCGATAATCCCAAGGATTAAAAAGCGGGCATAGATGTTAGAATCGATAAAGCTGGCGTTGATCCTGCCAATTGGCTCGTAAACATCCCCCATGAAAAAGTAATTGCCGGTTGCGATTTCGAATAGCCCAGCCAGCGCGAGAATGATCGACACAATACTTAAACTTGAAGGAAGCAGCCAGAAGTCCCTATCTTTGGACAATAGATAATAGACAGCCATGCCAAGCAGCCAGAGAACCCCCAAACGGACAGTTCCTCCAATTGTTTTGGGAATATCCACTGACCAAATAATTGAGATAGCTCCAAACAGAATATACGCCAACAGGATCAGAAATAACGGAGATTGCCAGGAGAATTTGCTCCGGTCACCAACCTCAAACCAACGGCCACGCTTTCTTAACTGCTCAAACAGAAAATACCCTATCAATCCGAAAGTGAATATTCTCCCTAAGCTTAATCCACCAACGAAATCTCCGAACCGGTCCAATGCCTCAATATGTGGAAACCAGTACCTTGATAACTCGAGAGGTAGGGTAAGTATCAGAAGTGGCACAAACAAGCGTGGATTTCTCCATGCCACTATCAAGATAGCCAGGGTTAAGACCGGAATTAACCAAACCACGTTATCTCCTCCCGAATAGTTAGATTTGCAAGCTTTGCAAGTTGATAAGGTTATAAATAAATCTTATCTGCTATGGTTATTTTCTTAACTGTTCGTAAACTGTTTAGATTTTTGTAAAAAATGTTTAGTCTTTTTGCAATCAGATGTTTCGATTAACGGTTTAGTTTTCTTTTAATAGCTTCTTTGATAAGACCCAGGTCACTTCCTTTAATAATTAAGACATCCTGCCAGCGGCTTTGGGTATACCGAGTATAAAAAAACAAAGTTGTTACAGTAAAAGTGATGTATGAAAGGGTAGTTGCAAGTGCTGCCCCGTTAATCCCTATCCGGGGAATAAGTGCGAAGTCTAATAGTATGGTAACTACTCCTGAGATGATTGAGGAGTAAATATTTTTCTCTACAAGACCTACCCCAGCTAGATAATTGGCCAAAATATTAGATACTGAGAAAATACATACTCCGGGCAAAAGCCAAAGCAGAGCATCGGAGGACTGGGCAAAACTCTGACCAAACCAGAGGATTATCAAAGGGCGGCTTATAAGCGCCAGGATCACGCTAAAAGAAGCGATAAGGGTAAAGCTGATCCTTGTAACTTGATTAGTAAAGGTATACATTTCCTTTTTATCTGTAGAAGCTGAGGCTATAGGGAAAATAATTGTAGCAATGCTGCCGGAGACTCCCCAGAGGGTTTCCCCTAACGCAACTGCAACCCCGTAAATCCCGACCTGGCTAATAGGTAAAAAGTAGTTAACAATAAATACGTCCAAGCGATAATTTAGTCTCTGTATAATGTTGCCCAATTGGGCCTTAAGTCCATACCCCAGCATGTCTATTAGTAAAGAATAATTTAGGGCAGGGGAATATCCCCTCTTCTGAACCAGCAGATAAATCTGCCAGATGCTGATAATAATGGTCCCTAATAAGGTCGCCAAAATTGCTGAGGATGGAGAGATCACCATTAAGAGAAAGGCTACCAAGAGAATTAGAGTAAGAATCCTGTCCATTACATTGATTCGATTATATTCTACATAATCCTGCAACCCTAACAAGACATTTACCATAGCCGCTTTGAAGTTAATGAAGGGAACAGTTATAAGTACTGCTAACATCTGAAGATTGGTAACTCCGCGCAGAAACTGAAACTGGTAGTGAGCATTTAGAAAGTAGAATGGAACTAACACAATGAAGCCTAGGGCGGCAACCAGCATGTTATTTCCAATAACCTCATCCAAGTTTCCCCTATTCTTTCCCAGATAAAAAACATTGGAAGCGGCCAACCCCATCCCGAGAATGAGGGTCGCAAAGCTTAAAAAGTTATTTGCAACATCTACTACCCCTTTTCCTCCCGGACCTAAGACCCTGGAAAGGACAGTGGTGGTTATGATGGAAAGAAAGAACAAAAATAAATTAGAAAGAAACGTAATGGTAACTGATCGAGTAAAACCCATCTCTTAATTATTCTCCCTTTCGCTGGATTCAGCACCAGCAGATGATAAAAAATGAGTGTATGTCTCCAGGATTTTGGTTTACACCGGTCACTCGGTAAGCTGCGCGGACCAAACTAGCGCTCAAATTACTTCGCTCCAACGGGTGC
>JAJZSC010000281.1 GCA_021849995.1 Bacillota bacterium
GCAAACTTAAAAGACCATACTTCTTTATCGAGAACCAGTTTGCCCAGGAGAATCCTCATGATAAGATTGCTCCTACTTTAAGCTCGCTAATTATCACATCACATATCAAGGACGGCTTAGAGATGGCAAAAGAGTACAAGCTGCCGCAAAGTATTCAGGACATAATTGCCCAACATCATGGGGACAGTCTGGTTAGCTTCTTCTATCATAAGGCAATCGAAGAAAACATGGATGTTCCTAAAGAGGCTTTCCTTTATGACGGCCCACGTCCTCAGACTAAGGAAGCTGCTTTGGTTAGTTTGGCCGACAGTGTTGAGGCGGCGGTTCGTTCAATGAAGCAGCCTACCCCTGGCAAGATTGAGGGCCTAGTCAGGAAAATAATTAAGGACAAGCTTAACGATGGACAACTTGACCAATCCGATCTTACATTTCAAGATCTTGACCGGATTGCTATGGCTTTCGTCCGCGTTTTAAGCGGTATCTTCCACTCCAGAGTCGAATACCCTGAGCTTCCGAATAAAGGCGGAGAAAAAGATACGGAAAGTCAGGATGAAAAAAGTAGAAGTGATGAAACCACAAGCAACAAATAATAAACTCCCTGTGAATTGCCAATACTCTAGATAGAGTAGCCCGAAAGGAGGGAGGAAAGGGGTGCTTTCCAGGCTGGAAAGCATTCTTTCCTGTTTGATGGAATTGGATATAAGTTGGGAAGAGCAATCTGTTACCTCAAAGGAACAAGAAGTTATTCAAAGATTGTTAGAACAAGGGATAGAGCAGACTATTACCATGGTCGGGGGGCCGGAAGACGCTGAGGTTAGCCTTACCTTAGTCGACGATGAACGTATTCATTTTTTAAATCGTGAATACAGAGGGGTTGACAGACCTACAGATGTCTTGTCTTTTGCCTTACAGGAAGAGACAGAGGATGAACCGGAAATACTCGACTACGAGGATTCAGTCCTCGGAGATATTGTGATATCGATTGAAAGGGCCAGAGCTCAAGCTTTGGAGTATGGGCACTCCTTTGAAAGGGAAGTCGCTTACCTGGCGGTTCATGGAGCTTTACATCTTTTAGGTTTTGACCATGAAACAGAAGAGGACAAAGCAGAAATGCGTGAAATTGAAGAAAAAGTAATGAGCTCCATAGGGTTAGAAAGAACATAACATCAACCGCTCGTATACACTGTATTGAACATATAAAAGTAAGTATAAAAGGGAGTGAGCTCCCGGATGATACCATACAAAAAACCTACTGGCTTTATAAGAAGTATGGGCCAGGCCATTCGGGGAATAATTTATACTTGGAGAACACAGAGACATCTTCAAATTCATTTGACTGCGGCAATCATTGTGGTTATTTGCGGGTGGTTGACTAAGGTTTCGCGCTTCGAGTGGCTAGCCCTAATCTTTGCCATAGGTAGTGTCATAGCTGCAGAAGTTATCAATACAGCAATAGAAATTGTAGTTGATTTAGTGGAGCCGAACTTTCATCCGATGGCAGGGATGGCCAAAGATATTGCAGCCGGTACTGTGTTAGTGGCAGTCATTCAGGCTGTTATAATTGGTCTGGTGGTATTTGGGCCGCATTTACTCAATTTGCTTAGGCGATATTTAAGTACTGTTTCGATTATACCATGATGAAAAGGCAGGGCTCTGAATTGGAAGATAAGCTTATTCAGTTGGCACAGAAAGCTTACAGTCAAGCTTATGTGCCTTATTCGCATTATCCTGTAGGTGCAGCTAGCCTATGGTCCTCGGGAAAAATCTATACGGGTTGCAATGTTGAAAATGCAAGTTACGGGTTAACCATTTGTGCGGAACGAAACTCAATCTTTCAGGCAGTAGCTAATGGAGAAAGGTCATTAAACAGCATTGCCATAGCAGTCCCCACAGAGGTTTTCCCATCGGCTTGTGGAGCGTGTCGCCAAGTGCTTAGGGAGTTTGCCAAGGATTGCTTAGTCCTTTTGGTAAACGGTAAAGGGGAAGTCCGAAAATCAACGTTGAAAGAACTCCTGCCTGACTCATTTGGTCCGGAGTATCTATAAAGGATGTGACTGGTTAATTGGTTATGTATTACATAAAGAAATCTTCTTCTAAAATGGGACTTAAGCCTGGCAACGAAAGCGGCTTTAAGTCTAAAGACAGTGGTAAGCAAAAACAGGTTTTAATAGATCAGAATCAAACAAGACAAGGATTTAAGTCCGGATTTGTCTCTGTGATTGGGAGACCTAATGCAGGGAAGTCAACCTTGCTAAATCAATTGCTAGGCCAAAAGGTCTTAATCATGTCTGACAAACCTCAGACTACCCGTAATCGGATTCAATGTATCCTAACTGAAAAAAGAGGGCAGATTATTTTTCTGGATACCCCGGGAATCCATAAACCTAAACATAAGCTAGGGGAATACATGGTTACCACCGCCAAAGAATCTATCCGGGAAGTAGATATTATCCTCTACGTAGTAGATGCTTCCGTGGAGTTTGGGACTGGGGAAGCACTTATCGTTGAAATGCTAAAGCAAACTAACACACCGTGTATTTTAGCTTTAAACAAAGTAGACTTATTGAAAAAGGAAGCGTTGATCCAGAAAGTCAAGCAATTTTCCGAGCTTATGGATTTTGTCGCGATCGTTCCCATCTCGGCCAAGAAAGGGGAGAATACAGACCAGCTTTTGAAAGTGGTTTTTGATCACTTATCCGAAGGGCCGAAGTATTATCCCGAAGATGAAGTGACTGATCAGCCTGAGCGTTTTGTTATGGCAGAGTTAATCCGGGAAAAGGTTCTGCAGCTTACCAGGGACGAAGTACCACATTCGATCGCCGTTATAGTTGAAAAAGTGGAGGAGAAGAAGAACTTGGTCAAGGTTAATGCTATGATCGTGGTCGAACGTGATTCACAGAAGGGTATAATTATCGGCAAAGGGGGTAAAGTCTTAAAAGAAATTGGACAGCTTGCCCGTCAAGATATCGAAAACTTGTTAGGGAGTCAGGTATTCCTTGATCTATGGATAAAAGTGAAAAAAGACTGGCGCAACAAAATTCAAACTTTACGAGAGTTTGGTTATGAGGCTGACCGCTCTTAGGAGGGATTTTAGATGGACTTAGCAAAAATGATAGATCACACCCTATTAAGACCTGAAGCTACAGAAAAGGAGATTGTTCAGCTTTGTCATCAAGCACGGCAGCATGGATTTGCTAATGTATGTATAAATCCGGCGTATGTACGAACTGCAGCTAAGTTGCTGCACGGTACTGGAATAGGTGTAGCAACTGTCATAGGATTTCCACTTGGGGCAACTATCCCGGAGGTTAAGGTACAAGAAGTCTTTGCTGTCAAAGCACACGGTGCTAAAGAAGTGGATATAGTTATGAATATTGGTCTCGCCAAATCAGGTGATTGGGTGGGATTAGAACGTGATATTACCAGAGTAGTGGAAGCGGCTCATTGCTGCGGTCTAATTTCTAAGGTCATAATCGAAGCGGGTCTTCTTACAGAAGAGGAGAAGAAGCACTCGGCCGAGCTAGTTAGGAAATCCGGGGCAGAGTATATTAAGACATCGACCGGCTTTGCTGGTTCGGGAGCGACTGTTGAAGACGTACGGAATCTGAAAAATTGGGTTGGAGAGGCTGTAAAGGTAAAAGCCTCCGGAGGAATTCGTACCAGAGAAGATGCTTTGAAGATGATAGAAGCTGGGGCAGAGCGGCTTGGGACTAGTGCGGGGGTAAAAATTGTCGGATAGTGATGGGATAGAATTCATTTATGCGATTCTTGCGCCTTGGGACAAGTTCAATTCACAGATTGTATTAAGGTATAATACAAATATTGCTTACAAAGAATAGAGAGGGTGAGGACGTGGCCGTATTTCACGCGGACGCGTTAGTTATCCGGAGTCGGGAATACGGAGAGTCGGATCGGCTGCTTACTCTTTTTTCTCGAGAGAAGGGTAAGCTTCAGTCGATTGCCAAAGGGGTTCGAAAGCCTAAAAGTCGGCAAAGAGCCGGCTCGCAGCTGTTTAGTTATTCCGAGTTCTTGCTTCACCACGGACGGAATCTTAATACTATAAATCAGGCTAGCTCTAAAGAGAGTTTTCCTCATTTATGGAATGACCTTGATAGGACTCTGGCTGCGACTGCAATTGCTGAGTTGTTGGATATTGCAACTATTGTTGAACAGTCTAACCTGGAGTTATTTACTCTTACCTTAGCGAGCTTTTTCTTATTGGAACATACAGAGCCGACTCTTGTTCAGTCGGCCTATACACTGCGGCTCTTAAATATCCTTGGGTACCGGCCAAAGATGGGGCAGTGTCCGTTATGCGGTTCTCTTATCAAGGGGGACAGGATTTATTTCAGTCCGGAAGCAGGCGGTACGGTCTGTGGTCAATGCCGCAGTAGCGAACGAGGGCGCTGGTTAAGTGCTGGGAGTATTGCTTTTATCCGGCAGCTTACTGATGTAGATCTAAGTAAATTAGACCGTTTGCGTTGGAATAGCAGGATGCAAACTGAAATTATTGAAGGACTTCAGCTTTATTGTGAAGGAACTTTTGATAGAAGTTTAAGATCTTGGAGTATGGGGAGCAAACTGATTGGAGAGGGTGCAGGACTACAGACTGTACAAAGGAAGGCAGGTCATGATGATGAGCGAAGTGTTGTGGACGGAGCTGGAGAAAATTGATGTTCTGCGTGAGCGTATGGGTTTGACTTATGAGCAGGCCAGAGAAGCTTTGAACTTTGCCGGTGGGGATGTGATAAAAGCTCTGGCAAATCTGGAAAAATCCAAGACCCATTTAGGAGATGAGTTAAAACACAAGGGCTCAGACATTCTTCATAGTGTTAAAGAGAATATGGAGAAGTTGGGTCAAACTCAGATTAACTTCAAACGTCATAATAAAACTGTCTTTAGTATCTCCGCACCGCTTGGAGTTGCTGTTGCTTACACCATGTGGCAGCGGCCAGGCCTTCGCTTGCTGGGGCTCATTGGAGCAGCAAGTGCTGCGCTCAAGAACTATGAAGTAGAATTCGATACTGTTGCAGGACATAACCCAATCTATAAAAATAACCCTTCTGGAACAGCTGTTGATGGGGATTTTGAGTTAGGGATATAGGGTAGCCTTTCATGCCACTAACGCAGCACCATCAGATGATGAAAAACTAGACCTCTGGGTCGTCGGCAAGCTGCTAATGCTCCGGATCCTTCACCGCTAAATGTTCCTTTGTGGCA
>JAJZSC010000282.1 GCA_021849995.1 Bacillota bacterium
TAAGACTATTGGAAGACTATTGGAAGACTATTGCTAGAAGATAACTCCTAAAGCGATAAGAATCAGGATAGCAATCGCAATAATTCCTACTCCAGCTCCGACACCCCAACCTGGGTATCCACATCCGTAACCTAATCCGTACATTGTAATCCTCCTTTCCACGAAGTTAATCATAAGACACGGGTCGTTAGAATACGATACCCATTGCGATGAGCAAAAGAATGATAACCACTACTATAGCAATGCCAGGCCAAAAAGTTGGTACACAACCATCAACTACACCAGCATACATGATAATATCCCTCCTGTTGAAATCTTCCATTATTTAGGTTTCTACCTAGTTTAAAATATGTAATATGAATACTAGTTGTTACTATAATTTTCCATGAAACTTCCTAGTTGGATTTACTAAAGTATGAAATGATTTTGAAAAAAAGAAAACACCCTCTTACCAAGGGTGTTAGAGTTATAATATCCCGCAAAGCTCCTCCATCAAAACTAAGGGATGAACCGCCGATGTTAATAACAAAACGCAGAACTAATCGTCAACTAACCGAGAAGCAAGATTATAATAGTATCAATCTTGGTCAAGAAACTGATTGTCACTGAGTGAAGAATTAACAGATTCACAGAGGGAAATCATCCAATTGACGTAAGGCCCAACTTCGGGGTCAATCTGACAAAGACAACTTGGACTAAACTCCCGAATCAACAAGAAGTTTACCTTGAAATACGACAAAATATGGTTAAGACGTACAACTTACTGGAGACTTAGATTTGAACATAACGTAAGATTTACTGGAGACTTAGAGTTTGAACAAGACGTACAACTTACTAGTCTAGAGCTTAAACAAGACATACCACTTAACTGAACTAAAGTTAAGCAAGACATACAATTTACTGGACTAAAGTTTGAAGAAGATTTAATATTAGAGTTGCAAAACTGACCATTAACAAGAACTAAACAGACTGACTTGGAGGAACTTTGCGGGAATATTTGCTATCTAGACTTAAATAACAAAAAGACCTACCTATCCTGGCGGTCTTGACTCTCTGAACTTCCAGCATCTCTTAACCTGCTTTTTCCAGGATGCTGTATTTCAGGATGAATCAAATCCAACCAGCATGCCATCAACAGTTTTGAACCTAAATACTGTTTGTTCAAAATATTTTAGCTTATACTTATATTATCCATACCTTTTAAGAATTGTCAATAATCGAACCGTAAGAAAATTTTACCAAATAATTTATTGGTAAGTTTTATTTGGAGTCTTTTCCTTAGGACTGAATTCCTGTAAACTAAAAAAGGTTATAATATGGGAGATATTAATTCTACATACAGGAGGAATGTTAAATGAGAGTATTATTTACTTTAACGTCAAGTGAATCGAAGCGTCTGATAGCCAAAGGGGTTAAGGCGTTGCCCGTTGTGAAAAAGGCTATGCAAGAGAATACAATTATAATTGCTGGTGGAACAACAAATGCTTATGTGGCAGAAGAATTACTCGGGGTAGATATTCCGGATAAAACTGGTTACACTGTTGGAATCATTATGGATGGAGTTGTAACCCGTTCTGCATCTCCTAATCGAGTAAATCCTTATATTATCTCTAAGGGTGTACCTCTACCAACGGACGTTCACTGGAAAGAGTGTCTACCTAAAATGGTTCCTGGTGACGTATTCATTAAAGGTGGAAACGCCTTGGATCATAGCGGCCTTGCGGCTGTAATGGTATCAGACTTAGCAGGAGGTACTATTGGAGCAGCTCAAGGAATCCTTTATGCCAGAGGAATAAGACTCATCGTACCAATAGGTTTAGAGAAATTAGTTCCTAGTGTTAGAGATGCTGTTGAATTTATGGCTGGAAGCCCACTTGACCAATCAACCGGTGAAAAAGTTGGCCTAATTCCAATGCTGGGAGCTACAGTTATCACTGAACTTACAGCACTAGAGACCATGTTTAATGTAAAAGCCCGTTGCGTTACCTCAGGTGGTGTGTCCGGAAGTGAAGGTTCAGTCACTATTGTTATTGAAGGAATAGATGAGGAAGTACAACGTGCCATGGAAACAATAAATGAAGTAAAAGGAGAAGCCCCAATTAAGATCAATTATTAAACCAAATCTTTGAGAATAAAAGACAGCACAACCGCGTAAGTAGTACGTAAATAGTGCTGTCTTTTTGTTTAATCTATATTGTTAGTCTATTTCCTGTGTTTTGACGTTTTACTCACTAACCAATAGACAGGAAGACCTAGGAAGGTAATAGCTAAAGCATATAGGCTGTCAACAGGACTTGAAAGTAATGTTGCAAATACGATATAGGCAGTGCCAATAATTGCTACTAAAGGGGTTACAGGATAGAGCGGAACAGAATAAGTTCTTTTCTCCTGTCCATTTTTCTTTCGTAAAATGAAGACTGATGTGAAGGCAAAAATTAAGAAAATTATTATAGCAAAAATTGAAATATCTGTAAGACGGTCAGGATCACCGATAGTGAGGTAAAATACTGCTATTAAGACAGTTAATACTGTCGCGTTGACAGGTGTTCCAAAACTAGGGTGAACTTTGGATAATAAATTTGAAGCCGGCAGTTGTGAACGAAGTGCCATAGCAAAAGGAACACGCGGCATGGTCAGTATCTTAGCGTTAAGCGTACCAAAGATTGAGATTAGAATCCCTATACTAAGCAAGCGCCCGCCAAACTCGCCGAATAGTTGACCGGCCGCTGTTCCAGCAGCCTTTTCGCCGAACAGCACGATCTCCTGAGCTGGCAGGGTCTTCAACAGAGCCATATTCACAGATAGATATGCTATCATTACCACAGCTAAACCTATTACAATGGCCTTCGGTAGAACTTTGGCAGGATTTCTCATTTCTCCCGCCACGAAGCCTACCAGCATCCAGCCATCATAAGCCCAAAGAGTAGCCAGGATTGCTGCGCCCATGCCAGTACTTGTCGGTAAGCCACTGGATGCTCCAAATAACTGACCAGTATTACCCATTAAAAGACCAAAAATAGCAATAAGAAAAATCGGAACAAGTTTTCCTGCAGTAGCGGCAGCTTGGATAAAGCCTCCATATTTAGTACCAAGACTATTGGCTATGGCAAGAATAATTATGGTTACAAGTCCGAGCATAATCTTCCACTCTGAAGGCCAACCAAAAAAACCCGCTAATAGTGAGCCGAAATATAATCCTAAGGCACCGATAACTCCGGGTCCATATATAAATGTTTGAACCCAGCCAGTTAGATACCCCATCGTACTGCCATAGACCTCTTCTATGTATACATACAATCCACCAGTTTTAGGTATTTGGTTACACACCTCTGCTATTGTTAGTCCACTAGCTAAAGTTATTATTCCACCAATAACCCAAGCCCACAAGGCCATGTCGGAGCTACCAGCTGCTGCTATTACCTTCCCGGGCTTCATAAAAATTCCTGAACCAATTACAGAACCAATGACGATTGACAAGGCGACGACAAAACCAATGTCTTTTTTCAGTTGAAACTCAGTGTTTTGCATACCATCCACTCCCTCTGTTGCTTCATTTTACTAGTAATAAGTTCGTTGAGATTAGAATGTATTAGGGACTTGATTACTATACACTGGAACAAACACATAGTAAAGTTCTAAGTAATAGAAAAATCTTATTTTTTAGTAAACATAATAAAACATGGCTGAGCTTTAAAAGTTCAGCCATAAGTCGGGAGGGTATACCCTTGAGATGGTATAAAGTCAGTTTTGAACTAGACGATAGTTAATTATCAAAAACGCTGTTCAGTTGCACCCGGGATAAATAGTGTTTGGCCTGGATAGATAAGATCAGGGTTTCTAAGATTATTTGCAAGAATAATGGCCTGCATAGTAGTTCCGTATCGTTTAGATAATTTCCAGACTGTGTCCCCTTTTCTTACTACATGAACAACAGGAGTTTCAACCCTTTCATAGACTTCTTCACGCCTTTCCATCCCCATGCCCATGCCCATGCCGACATGATGAACTGGTGGGAAGCAGGCAGGACCAACATCTAACGTGGCAAAGCCTGGGGCTAAATCAACGTCAAGGTTAACTAAACCTGCAGGTGGAATTGGGCAGAAGCCAGGAGCAGCCATACCGGGAACCATACCAGGAGCAGCCATACCGGGAACCATACCAGGAGCAGCCATACCGGGAGCAACTGCCATGCCAGGCGCACCCATCATTCCAGATGCGGCCACCATGGCTTGCTGTCCAAACATTCTATGCATTGTTATTTCCTCCTTCTATATTCAAACTCAATGTTTAGTACTTATTCCTGATAACAATATGTGGAAACTAAGATAATGTGAGTATGTACAAATAAAAAAATTAGTAAAATTTCCCTTATTGCAAACTGAAGATCATCAAGGATAAAATTCTTTACATTTGTTTAAAGAGTCTGGCCGGAGGTAACTAAAAAAAAAGACACCATTACGGGCATCTTACTTATCTAACAAGAGGTTTCAAATTATGGTCCTTATATCTTTACCAATGAAAGAATACTCCGGATGTAAATTGCTTAGGTTTCTCATCGAATAAATAGTCAAATCTTAGGCCAAAAAAGGTAAAAATAATTGCCCGATTTTTTAGATTTTACCTAAGAAATCCTTTACTATCTTTGCAAAATGTTCCGGCTGGTCAAGAATCATGCCGTGCCCAGCATCTTTTACTTCCGCTACAGAGATATTCAGAGCACGCATTTTTTTCCCTGTTACTGCGTTCCATGATTTTTCACCTACCACCCATAACAAAGGCACTTCAACCTTGTGGATAAAATCAGGCTCAAAGGGCATATCCTTTACTAATTGGTGCGAACTAAAGTATAAAGCAGCGGGATCAGCTAGGTTTAGGGTCTTAAAAAATTGACTATCTGCAAGGGAGCTCTCATGGGTTGGTGCAAAACTTTGAACCCAACCGGCGTACTCTTTTTCAAACTTCTCCAAGGAACCGATAGCCATAATTGCCCGGCTAAAAAGTCCGGTTCCTTTTTGAATAAAACTCTCACATAGAATAAGGGATTTAATGAGTTCCGGAAATTGACGGTACAACTCGAGTGCAATGGTTCCACCCATGCTGTGTCCGATAACATTAATTTTGTTTATTCCTAACGATACTATTAAGCTTGCTAAAGCCTGGGCCTGATGCTTAAAATCATAGAGTTTAGAAACTTTGGCACTGACGCCATAG
>JAJZSC010000283.1 GCA_021849995.1 Bacillota bacterium
CCGAAATCACATCAGGAGAAACCCTGAAAGCCTTTCTATATCTAGCACTGGAAAATTCTTACGCCAAACTTGGGTATCAAATAAGATTAATGCTATAAACTCTAAGTCACCTGTTCCAGTGTTTTTGATCCCTTTACGCTGTGAAAACAGCGCTTCTCAATTTTTGAGTACTGTCAATAACTGAATCGGCAAGACTAATTGCCGTAATAACAGAAACCCCATCAACTCCTGCTTTTATAACGGAGCCGGCGTTTTCCGAAGTAATTCCGCCAATACCTACAATAGGAATTTGAATTCCATTTTCTCTCAGGGATTTAATAAGGCTTGTCCCTTGTACTTCTTTAGCATCCTTCTTGGTTGAGGTGTAAAAGACTGGACCGAGTCCTAGATAATCTGCACCTTCCTCAATGGCCTTGACCGCTTCCTCAAGGCTATAAACAGAAACCCCTAAGATTTTATCCCCAATTTTTTTACGAACAATTTCTACTGCTTCGTCTTCCTGTCCTATATGGACGCCGTCAGCATTAAGGGAAACTGCTAACTCTATATCATCATTTACAATAAAAGGAATACTTGCTTGTTCGCACATTTCTTGTATTTCTTTAGCGAACCGATATTTTTCTTCATCCATTAAAGCCCCAGTTCCTTTCTCTCGGAACTGAAACAAGGTAATACCTCCTCTGATGGCTTCGCGCAAGACTTCCAAAGGATCTTTTTTACAGTCAAGACTGCCCATTATAAAGTATACCTTTAACAAGTCTCTCATTTTATCAGTTGAAACTCTTGCCAATAGTTTATCACTCCAGAACTTGATTTAAGACTTTGTCGGCAATTTAATTAATTCATCGGCATAAGCCTTTGTCTTTTTTAGACTTTTGTCTACCTGGAATTATTCCTTCTTTTGTAAGCCCAATGATTGGTCGGGCCATGACCACCGCCGAGCCTTAGCTCATCTTCTATGGCAGATTGAATGAAAGCTTTAGCTGTTTGCACAGCTTCCTTTACAGTATTTCCTTTTGCTAATTCCGCAGTAATGGCGGCTGCAAAGGTACAGCCTGTTCCATGGGTATTCTTTGTTTTGATTTTTTCGCTGGATAGATAAACAAATTCTTTCCCATCGTAGATTAAATCCAAAACTTCGTTTTCTTTGTCCTCATGCCCGCCTTTGATGACGACATATTTAACTCCCATCTTGAAAATGCGGTTCGCAGCCAGCTCACGATCCTTTATGGTATGAATTGAGGCTTCAGTTAACACTTCTGTTTCAGGTATATTAGGGGTAATCACCATGGCAAGAGGAAGAAGGTATTTCTTTAAAGCAGTTACTGCTTCACTTTGTAGTAGTAGAGCTCCACCTTTTGCTACCATAACTGGGTCAACTACAATATTTTTCCAGCCAAACTGATTAATTTTCTCAGCTACAGCCTCAATTATTTCGCTATTAAAGAGCATCCCTGTCTTCACTGCATCAGCGCCCAAGTCTTCTCCTACTGATTGAATTTGCTGTTTTATTCCCTCTACAGACATAGGATATACCCCTTGGACTCCTAGTGTATTTTGCGCCGTGACTGCAGTTATAGCAGTCATACCAAAGACGTCTAATTCCTGAAAGGTCTTTAAATCTGCTTGGATACCAGCGCCACCGCCACTGTCCGAACCTGCAATCGTAAGCGCTTTGAATACTTTGTTCATGATATCCCTCTTTCGTAAAAACTACACACTCTAGCCACTATTATTTCTTCATCATACCCGTAACAATGGGTAATAACTTCTCTGCCTTTTGACGATAGGCAGAACTTCGATCAAGCATTCGTTCTATGGCCTTATCAAGGATGTCGAGGATATCATTGACAATAAAGGATTTTAGTATCGTTTTACTGTTTCTTTTCACTTTCTCCGTCAAAGAACTAATTTGTTCATTAGTAAGGATAGGTAGGTCTACTTCCAAAGTAGATTCATTCTTTTGGAAAGTGAGAGTTTTAGATTCAAATTTTCCTTCTATAGAAGGTGGGAGATAACCTGCAACTTCTTTCATACAGAAGTTCCCTTCCTAGCTCGGATAAATTCCTCAACAGCGATTGAACATCCTTTTGCTTCCGCGCCCTGGGCCCTTCCTAACAGGAGAAATCCATTTTCAACCTCTATACCAATATCTTCGGTAAGGATCGTCGTTACTGAATTAAAATTAGCAAGATCACAGTGTACAAGTACGCCTTGCTCTCCTTTAGGTACATCTTGACCTGTAAGAGGGTTAATGACTCTCGTCCGTATCCAATAAGAGAGCGTAAGGCTCCCCTGTCCTTTCAGCCTGTTCTAGATCTGCTATTAGGTAATCAGTAGCTAGGCCGCTATCACTCAGAAGATAACGACTATCCTCTGTTCCAAATTCCTGAAGTGCAAGTGCCAAATAATGTGCTAAAGATGAATTTGGCATCTCTTCTTCAGTTGGAAAAAGAATACCCATGCGGATCTTTTCTGTAGTTCTCATAAAACGATTTTTGAAATTCAGCTTCATGGATTGATCATAGACAGACACAGTTGGATGATAGTGTTTTCCTTGGATACCTTGTGTTGTGCCACTAGTCATAAAAATCCTTTCAGCATCGTTAGGCTCTGTACAGCTTAGAGTTAATTCCTTAAAAGCATTAATAGGAACAGGGGGAATCTGGTTCCACATCTTTACTGTCCTTGGTGTTTTCCCTTTTTGCAAACAGTACGCTTGATAGGGAAGATTATTTTTATACTGGTAAGTAAAAAGCTGCAAAGCCTGATTATTAAAATCCTCCTCTGAGCTTTGTGAAAGTCCTATAAATTGGTAGATAGCGTCAATTATTTCTTGCTGGCTATTCATATTCTCAACTCCTTCTCTTAAAACTAAAAAACACTTTGCGTTAGGCAAAGTGTCATCAGATCTAATCACATTCCCTACGCTGGCATTACCCAACAGGTTCAATCGGTCTACGACAGAATGATCGTACTCTCAGCCTACTTCAAGCTCCCGAGTAATATTTAAAATAATTATTTAGTATACTCCTTATTACGAAGAATTTCAATTTCAGTACTTCGTCCCTCAAGGGTCGACCCTCTCAGGTTAGCCCAAACATTAACCCCGGTGACCGATTGTCTTCGGGGTTAATGTTCATAAATAGCTATTCCGAGATATTACGGAGAAGAAATTCATCATTTGGGGTAATATCCAAGAGAATATGCTCTCCTTCCTTGAATTCTCCTTGCAATAGCTTCATTGCTAAGGGATTCTGCAAGCGTTGTTGAATCACTCGCTTCAGTGGACGGGCGCCATAAATCGGGTCATAGCCTTCCTTTGCTAATTGATTGAGGGCTGAAACTGTGAGTTCGAGCGAGATTTTACGATCTCCTAAGCGCTTACGAAGTTGATTCAGTTGGATTTCTACGATGGAATTGATGTGTTCTTGTCCGAGTGGGTGAAATACTATGACTTCGTCGAGACGGTTCAAGAATTCCGGACGGAAATAATTTCGAAGTTCTTCTGTCACCCGGGAACGTAGTTCATCCTGAGAAGCACCACTTCGTGTAAGTTCCTGAATGCTTGGGCTAGCAATATTGTTCGTGAGGATGACCACCGTATTTTTAAAATTCACTACTCTTCCCTGTCCATCTGTTAAACGTCCATCATCTAAAAGTTGGAGAAGAACATTAAAAACATCCCCATGGGCTTTTTCTACCTCATCGAAGAGAACCACACTATAGGGTTTGCGGCGAACGGACTCTGTGAGTTGTCCTCCTTCTTCATAGCCAACATAGCCTGGAGGAGCACCGATTAAGCGAGCAACAGTGTGCTTTTCCATATACTCGGACATATCAATCCGCACAATTGCTTGTTCATCATCAAAGAGAACTTCGGCCAGAGCTTTCGCAAGTTCTGTTTTACCTACGCCTGTTGGCCCGAGGAATAGGAACGATCCCAGTGGGCGATTGGGGTCCTGAAGCCCTGCCCTGGCACGGCGAACTGCATCGGAGACGGCCCTGACAGCTTCCTCCTGCCCAATGACGCGTTCGTGGATTCGCTTTTCCATGTGGATCAGTTTATCCATCTCGCTCTCAAGAAGCTTGGTCACTGGAACCTGGGTCCATTTGGCGACCACTTCTGCGACATCTTGTTCATCCACTTCCTGTTTGAGTAAGGTGTTTTTTCGAGCGCGAAGCTGATCTTCAAGGGCGGTCAAATCCTTCTCAAGCTTTGGTAAGACTCCGTATTGGAGCTCCGCGGCCTTGTTGTAGTCATAGACCTGCTGGGCTTGTTCCATTTTTGTCCGAGTCTGGTCAATTTCTTCTTTCAACTGCTGAATTCGGGTAAGGATCTCCCGCTCCCCTTGAAGCTGAGCGTCAAGTGCTGATCGTTCTTCTTTCAAATTCGCAAGATCTTCTTCAATCTTGGCGAGACGCTCTTTACTACCCTCATCTTTTTCTTTTTTCAAGGCTTCCCGCTCGATTTCCAACTGCATCATACGACGTTTGATTTGATCGAGTTCAAAGGGGTCACTCGTGATCTCCATACGCATACGGGCTGCAGCTTCATCAATGAGATCAATCGCTTTGTCCGGCAGGAAGCGATCACTAATATAACGGTCTGAAAGAACCGCTGCAGCAATAATGGCTCCATCGGTAATACGAACTCCATGATGAGTTTCATAGCGCTCTTTTAAACCACGTAAAATGGAAATTGTGTCTTCTACGCTTGGGGCTCCGACCACGACAGGTTGAAAGCGCCGCTCTAAGGCTGCATCTTTTTCAATATATTTACGGTATTCATCCAGGGTTGTCGCTCCGACCATGCGGAGTTCTCCACGGGCGAGCATAGGCTTGAGCATATTCCCAGCATCCATAGCCCCTTCAGCAGCCCCAGCGCCGACCACAGTATGGAGTTCATCAATAAAAAGAATGACATCTTCGCGGTCTTGGATTTCTTTCAGGACTGCTTTTAAGCGTTCCTCGAATTCTCCGCGGTATTTCGCCCCTGCGATAAGTGCACCCATATCTAGGGCAACTACTTTCTTATCTTTAATGGCTTCCGGGACATCTCCACGAATGATTCGTTGAGCTAACCCTTCCACAATAGCTGTTTTTCCTACTCCGGGCTCCCCGATCAGTACGGGATTATTTTTCGTACGACGGGAAAGGATCTGAATCACTCGACGAATCTCTTCATCTCGCCCA
>JAJZSC010000284.1:0-2669 GCA_021849995.1 Bacillota bacterium
AGATATGCAGCTGGAGTGTTTTCTACTTCTTCATTTTCTTAGTAGAATAAAAATGCTTTAGATTTTCGGATATGACATACTCCTCCATCACGTTATTGATGATCTCTACTTTGACTTCTTATTGGTGGAACAGGCGTGAGCCTACCTGAAATTAATTATACTTTTATCCATACTGAAGCCTAAAGTGCTTGTTGCTTTTGTGCTGATCGTTTTTGTAATTGCGACATTGGGTGGAGTTTTGTTTATGTTCGTATAGATTAACGAACGGAAGGAATCTACCATAATGATCAGCAAGAATTTAGTGAAGCGTATTATTGGTTATTGCCCTTATTGCATAGTTGGAAAACAAGTTACAAGTAAAATTTCGGGTATTAAGCAGGTAGTGAAAAAATCAAATCCGCCTGATGACAACGAGAAACGTCTCATTGGGAAAATGAAAACCGGCCGCAATATTGCATTAATCGGTGTTTTCTGTCCCATTTTTTGGTCGGCACTGTTTATGGGTGCGAGTGGTTCTATATTGCTGCTCAATGCTATTCATTCCGGTATTTTTATCTGTATTGGCGGCGCATACTTCTTCTTAAATTTTATCACGCTACGCCGCCTTCGTCTTTATTCGGCAGATAGTCAACAAAGGCATACTAGGAAGTCTAAGGACATTGTTTTCCGGTATAAATGATAAATGCCCGTCTAGGATTTTCAACACCTTGCCCCTCCTCTATTGTTAATATAAAATCTAAATAGTGTTGGCACCAAATGTTTTCTATTTCCAAACAATTAGCCAATGAACATATTTCTAATATTACAATGAGGTGGTTTGGTTTTGGATCAAAACATTGTTCTTACCAAGATTAGGAGAATAGCCGAAGAATATTACCGGAGTGGGGATTTTTACTGTTCAGAAGCAATCGTAAAGACCATTAAAGATGAGTTTTCATTGTCGTTACCAGAAGAAGTGGTTGCAATGGCATCCGGCTTTCCCATTGGGATTGGAGGTGCTGGTTGCACTTGTGGCGCTATTGTCGGAGGTATTATAGCAATTGGACTGTTTTTTGGAAGGACAAAGCCTGGAGACCAAAAAGTAAATAAAACAATGGCACTTGCTAAGGAGCTGCAAGATATTTTTCAAAAACGTCATAAATGTTTGTGTTGCCGTGTTCTCACAAAGGGAATGGAATTGGGTTCAACTAGTCATATGGAACAGTGCATTTCTTTTACTGGCGAAGTTGCAGAGGAAACTGCTAAAATTATTTTCAGAGAACTAAGATAATTCATCTTTAAAGCCCCAAAAAAAGCCCGGCAAGTGGCGGAATTCGTTTGTCTTTTATGGAACCTATATCAGCCGCCCATATAACCAAATCAAATACTTTGGACCTATCACCATCACATCTTAATTATTGGGGCGCAGAGTATTAGGCTTCTTAATAGACTTAATATAACTGAGTTTTGATAGCAGGTTATTATAAATGATAATCTATATCTCACCCTCCCCGGAATATCTTCAGCAACCATGGTTCTTTTTAATACCAAGGCATCCCAGGCATCTCTGCAATATGAACGAGAGCTACCATCTCCAGTTACGTAAAGTGGCCAAAAGAAAAAGCATCTTCCCCAACGATGAATCCCTGCCGAAGATGCTTTACTTGGCTATCTGGATGTGCTTAGAAAATAGGCAGGTCAGGTACTGGGGTCAAATTCTTATCCAACTCTCTATTTTCTTCCCGGATAAGGTGAAATCCACTTTGGCGTCTTTTAATTCATTTAAGTCATATAATTGCTGAATATTACATAAGTAACCTTCTACAAATTTTTCTGAAGTTTCTGTAGGAAGAGTCTTATAAAGAAAAGTAGTTATTACTGGATTCACACGTTCATTCATATAAAAAACTGCATGTATCAGTGAGTCTTCAAGACGCCAATCTATATTCACTTTTTTAAGGCTATTTGCTAAGTAAAGTAATGAATCGATAAGATTATTTTTGACATAGTTCTTAAACCAATGTACAGGAAACTATTTTGTCTCGCTTCCATCAGTATGATCTGCTGCAGTTAGGAGGTCTCATTATCTTCACCTCCATGTAATAGTTTCCCTGCAAAGTCTCTCGTATTTTGAAATAAGCCACCAACTTTGGGTAGAGTTGATGGCTTATTGAGAAGGGGATATTGTTTTTGGGGTTTATTCCACGTCGTAACCCACGTCTTCTACTTTATCTGCAATGTCCTTTTTTGTGATCTTACTCGGATCAAAGGTAACTAGGGCAACTTTTTCAGGTAAGCGAATATCTATTCCCTGAATGCCATTCACACCTTTTAGTGCATCCTGAACATGCGCTGCACAATTGTTGCAGTCTACACCGAGCACTTTCATTGTTTCCATAGTTGGTTTTCCTCCTTTATTTTTGTATTTATGAATAAGGCAGTACTATCTACCGTTACTCCTTTGAATGCTATCTATCGCAAATGATATTTGACTAGGCTTAGCCGCTCTTAGTCGTGATGTCTCATCCTGATTAATCTCATACCGTTCAGGGTTACCAAAATCGAGGCTCCCATGTCGCCTATTATAGCCAGCCACAGGGTCAACCAACCTGGAATAACCAGTAACAAGATCAGGGCTTTAAGTGTCAAAGCAAAAGTAATGTTTTGTTTAATGATTTTAAGCGTTTTGC
>JAJZSC010000284.1:2679-5190 GCA_021849995.1 Bacillota bacterium
CCATGGCGTAAGATAGTCGGGTCAGGTCGTCTGCCATCAATGCGATGTCAGCGGTTTCCAGAGCAGCATCGGTTCCGGCTACGCCCATCGCAATGCCTACGGTTGATATTGCCATGGCTGGTGCGTCGTTTACACCGTCTCCTACCATGGCTACTTTACCATGTTCATTCAATAAATCCTTAATGGCATTAACCTTGTCCTCTGGCAGCAAATCTGCTCTAAAATCATCAAGGCCCACTTGGTCGGCAATCGCCCGGGCTGTACGCTCATTGTCACCAGTCAGCATGATTACATTCTTAATGCCGGCTTTTTTAAGCTTTTCGATTGCCTGTTTGCTATTGCTTCTAAGAACATCCGCAACCGCAATCAAGCCTAAAATCTGCTCGTCGTCTCCAAAAAACATCACAGTTTTACCTTCACCCTGGAGACTAGACACCTTTTCTTCCACATTGCCCAAGAGTAAACCTTGTTCTGTAAAGAATCGTTTATTACCTATTTGATAAAGCTTACTATTAACTTCTCCTTTGGCACCCTTACCAAGTATAGCTTCAAAGTTGGCAACAGCCGGAATACTTATACCTTTCTCCCTGGCATTGTTGATGATCGCTTCTCCCAGGGGGTGTTCGGAACGTGATTCAATTGCTGCCGCGATGGAAAGGATATCCTCTTGCGAGTTCCCATTCATCGAAATTACATCAGTAACCTGCGGTTTTCCCTCGGTTAATGTACCGGTTTTGTCAAAAGCCACCACGGACAGAGCCCCTGCTTCCTCCAGATACATTCCGCCTTTTATCAGTACCCCGCTTTTGGCTGCACTGCCAATGGCCGAAACAATGGCGACGGGCGTGGAAATGACCAGCGCACACGGACAGGCTACTAACAACATCCCCAGGGCTTCGTAAAACCATTTTTCAAAAGGTTGCCCGAATACCAGAGTAGGTACGACTGCTACCAGCACTGCTGCTCCTATGACTATCGGGGTGTAATACTTAGCGAATCTATCAACAAACTGCTGTGAAGGTGCACGCTGCCCCTGTGCCTCTTCCACCATGTCGATAATCCGAGAAAGGGTATTATCTTTAGCCAGTTTAGTAACCTCTACATCAAGTGCCCCACGTTCATTGATGGTACCGGCGTATACTTCGTCACCCACCTGCTTCTCGACCGGGAGTGATTCGCCAGTAATCGGGGCCTGGTTTACAGATGAAAATCCAGAGACAACCTTCCCATCCATAGGTATTCTTTCTCCCGGGCGAACCAGCATGATATCGCCCAGCCTTATTTCCTCAACTGGCAGAACGATTTCCATACCGCCCCGCCTCACTAATGCTTCGCTGGGGGCCAGTTCCATAAGGGCACGAATCGAGTTTCTGGTCTTATCAAGTGTGTAGCCCTGCAAAGCATTACCAAAGGAGAATAGGAATACAACTGCTGCAGCCTCCTCAAACTGGCCTATGGCCACAGCACCGACTGCCGCAATGGTCATCAGGACATTCATATCCAGTTCATGCGCATTAATTAGCATTGAGATACCGTTCTTGGCTGGTAAATAGCCCCCCAGTACGATTCCAACAACAAACACGGACTGAGTAAGAATTGTGGATGCCCCAAGCTGCTCAGTAATGATCCCTAACACCAACATGACCAGTGAAATTACCGAAGGAATAGCATACTGGTTAGTTTTCCAAAAGGAAGCAGGCGCTGGCCGTGACGCCCGACCTTCATCCACTTTGCCAGAATAGCCCATCTTCTCAATGGTGCTAAGAATTTCCGAAACAGGTCCACTGTGGGAAACAGTCATTTTAGAAGCTCCGAAATTGACCTTCGCCTCTTCCACTCCAGGGACTTTCGAAATCCGCTTTTCCAGTTTGGCAGCACAATCGGCGCAATCCATTCCTATAATACAGATGTTCGTGCTAGAAACGCTTTCCGAAGTACCCGAAATCCCTTCCTCATTCGCACCATATCCTAACACCTTCACTTTATCGATTACCTGTTGAACTCCAGTTTTGCTCTCATCGAATTCAAAATTCAGCTTTCCCGAAGGAAAAGAAATCGTTGCTGAGGCAATACCAGGCATCCGCTTGACGGCTTTTTCCACCTTCGCTGCACAATCTGGGCAATCCATACCGGTAACGGTAACTTTACCCGAGATAACCGATTTACTTATTTCCGCCGCTTCTCCCATTGTTCATTCCTCCTTGCCAAATATAGTGAAAAAATGCGGTGACTATTATTCAGTAACGTGTTCCAGCCCTTGGGCAAATAATTTTTCGATATGCGCATCGTCTAGAGAATAGTAGAGGATTTTCCCGTCCCGACGGAATTTAATCAATTTCAATGTGCGTAAAATCCTCAATTGATGTGATACTGCCGAATCAGTGGCGCCAATCACTGCTGCCAGGTCGCAAACGCATAATTCGCGGGTCATCAGTGCAAATAGGATCTTTACCCGGGTAGGTTCACACAAGGCCTTGAACAATTCTGCCAGAGAGGCTGCAACCTTATCAT
>JAJZSC010000285.1 GCA_021849995.1 Bacillota bacterium
AGGAGAAAGAAATACTAATAACCCAGCAGTACAAGGTGCAGAGCAGGCATTAGATCAATTTAAGTATGAAATCGCTAACGAATTTGGTGTTCAACTCGGTGGTGACCGCACTAGCCGTGAAAATGGTCGTGTAGGTGGAGAAATGACCAAAAGAATGATCCAATTTGCTGAGCAAAGCCTTAAGCAAGGTAACAGATTCTAAAGAAAGTTGGCTAACTAAGGATACATGGGTTTCTTAAAAGAAGGGTACTGCTTTTGAAAAAAAGTAGTACCCTTTCTTAATTTATGTTTTTATCAATCCAAAAAAAGTTAACTTGTCCAACATTTATATTGTATAGATTCTAAAACGTTGGACAAATTATAGATACTGATTCGCGAATCATAATGGCCTCAGACTCGATGCAAAATGAACTACCTTAATCGAGAAAATAAGGAGGTTTTTTACGATGGCGAAGTATAATTTACCAGTAGACAAAAACTCTATTGCTGGTCAAATGGGAGTTCAACTTGGCGGAGACCGTACATCACGTGAAAACGGACGTGTCGGTGGAGAAATGGTTCGCCGCACCTTCGAAAGCTTCGGTAGAACAAAATAATCTTTATACAACAATAGAAAAGAGGGCTTACCACCCTCTTTTCGACTTTCTTCGATACCCGCTTCTCATTTTAGTAATTAGGTTTCATCGTCCCCTCTGTTTCAATAAGGTGTTTCTTTTTTGTTGTCAGATGTTCTTTAACATCTTTAATCTGGTGGGAAGTTAATTCACCAGCATTTTCTGCTAAAAAACGTTCATTCTCTTGAATGTTTCGAAGAGTTAATTCCATCTTTTTAAGTTCTTGTTTTTGAGGCTTGTTTCCATCATTTCTACCCATTTTATTATCACCTCTACATTAGTTTGCAGAGATTCATTTTACTAAATACTTATTTCTGATTGTTAATGTAAGTTATTTTTGGAAATTATAGGTTAGATAACAGCACCCAGCAACAATGCAGCTACACAGTTAACCACTCAAGATTGATCACGTTGGGTACTACCCGAAGGCTGGTACGAATTGCTATCAAGCAGAGGAATTGTACTGCCACCGTAAGGCATTAGAATGGTCCTTAAATTTTGATTACCGACATCCGCTAATTTTAAAGCCTCTTCAAATGAATTTGTGCCGATAATTCCCATGGGTTCTACTAATTTAGGATCAATTGACGAATATAGTATGACTTTAGCTTTCATGGCCGCTTCAACTGCTGCATAAAAGATATAGCCAGGAATGGTAAAGTTTTTACGCAGTTCAGGATCCAAGCAACCATGTCTTAGTGGCTTGCTCCACCCAAAAAACTCATCGGCACCTGCTCCTTCTCTACATTCCGCCAAAAGTAAAATAGTTCCACCTGGTTTTACTGCTAAGGACGCATTAAATAACGATTTGGTAGACTGATACAGTGAAATATCTTTTGGATACCCTCCGCACCCTGCAATAACCAAATCTGCCCTCTCAGGTATTGAGACACCAAACTTATCGTCAGCCCACTGACAACCCGCTTCCCAGGCCTTTAGCCAGTGACCTGCCACGAATTTGGCGATCTTCCCGCTAGTATCTATAATCGCATTTACCAAAAAGTCTGGGTTAACAAACTTAGTACATTCATTCATGTCCAAATGCAACGGGTTATTTTGCGTAGCCCCTACCCCAATCAATGGATTTGAACGTTCTGCTTCAGGATCCAAAGAATGCAAGTGATTTTCTGCTATTGTCCTTCTGCTCGCGACACCTGGAACAATCGATTTTCGTCCTCCTCCAAACCCTGCCATTAAATGATGAACAATACCGCCGGTCAAAATAACCTTGCGCTCAACTACAAGTTTGTTAACTTCGACTCTTGTTCCGCGGGACGAAGTTCCAGCATAAACCATTTCTGAATGGTCACAACTATGGTCAATTACCTGTAAACGCCTATACATTTCTTGACCAACTATTCTTGTCTTTTCTTCCGGAGTTTCCTCTCTGTGAGTGCCAGTAGCTATTAAAACTATAATATCATCATCGGGTATACCTAAAAGATTCAAACGATTTACGATCACAGGAAGATATTGATCCAGTTTTACCAGCCTTGTAATATCGCTAGCAACTATAACTACCTTGTCCCCAGCTTGAAAAACATCCTTGAATGGTTTGGATTCAATCGGATTATCCAGCAATTTCTCCAATTCACCAGGAATATCAACAATCGGACTAATATCGGATGATTCCAGGACCTTAATGACATTTTCATCCGGAAGATCAATCTTTACGTAATTATCTCCGTATTTGAAACTGTAAGTTTGCGACATTAGTTTCCCCTCCATAAAATAAAAAGGCCCCTTGACGGGGGTGCTTCCTACCGTCCTACTATTCCACTAATAGATTCAACTAACTACTACCATACTTCATGATTATTCTACTAAATACTTCATATTATTCTACTTAAAACTTACGCTTCTATACACTTAAGCCAAAATAAGCCAAAAATAAGTAGTAAAAAACTGAAATAATGTTTGACTTAGGCCTACCCGTCATTACTAAGCAGTAATACAAAACAAAGAATAAATTCTTTGCCCTATTATTTATTAAAGTTTAGAAGAATCTACATCTAGTGTCAAGAAAATCTTTCCAATAGATTAATATCTAAAAACTAAAAATCTCTTAATAAAGTTCAGGCAAAAGATTAGGTGCAATTATGCCAAATAAGATAGGAATGTCTATGCTTGCCGATTATATAATAAAACTGCCCCCAACCAGCAGGTTAGAGACAGTGTGTTTTAGTGTGTTTTAGTGTGTTTTAGGCATTTTTACTTTAGACACTAGTACCAGAATTTTGATTCTTATTCCCTCTAATTCTCTTAATGACAGGTGGAATAATAAATGCAAGAATCGCAAGGGCATAAAGAGTTCCGGAAATAGGTCTAAAGATTAAATCCCCAATTTTACCCTCTGATGTCATCAAAGCCTGACGTAAAGCTGTTTCCATCATTGGCCCAATAACTAAAGCAAGTACTAGAGGTGCCGGCTCATATCCTACTCCGCGCAGCAAGTATCCAATAACACCGAAAATAGCCAGTACAAATAGATCAACATAGCTTGAGTTCACACTATAAACCCCAACTAAACACAACAGAACAATTAAAGGTAATAAAATCTGTTTAGGTATGGTAGTAATCTTTACAAAAACTTGAACCAACGGGAGGTTTAATACGAGCAGCATTAGGTTACCGATGTACATACTGGCTATAACTCCCCAGAACAGTTCAGGACGTTCTGCTATCAGGGTCGGACCAGGAGTAATTCCATGGAGCATCAATGCTCCGACTACTACTGCCATTGCAGGTGTAAAGGGTACCCCTAAGGCCATTAGCGGAACATATGCGCCTCCAACAGATGCATTATTAGCGGCTTCCGGGCCGGCTACTCCTTCAACAGCCCCCTTTCCAAATTCGTCAGGGTTCTTAGAAAGCTTTTTTTCTGTTAGATAAGATACGAAGGTAGAAATTACCGGGGAAGGTCCTGGTAAAAGTCCGATTAAGAAGCCTAAAATAGAACCACGGAAAATCGGTCCAGCCGAACGCTTAAGCTCTCTCCCTGTAGGCAGCAGGTCTCTCATTCTAATTTTAATGGCTTCACCCGATTCTTCTTTTTCATCGGCTGTCAGCATTACTTCAGCAATTCCAAAAAGGCCCATCGCCACAGGTAAAAACTCCACTCCCTGTCCCAAGTCAGAAATGCCAAATGTAAAACGCTCAAGTCCCATAAGCTTGTCTGTCCCAATCGTACTAACAGCCAGTCCCAGAAGAACCATAACCATATTCTTCGAGAGAGATCCGCCGCTTAGTCGTACCAAGATGAGTAATCCTACTAAACCGATTGCGAAAAATTCGGGAGGTCCAAATTTTAATGCTGTATCGGCTAATGACGCAGCGGCAAACATTAAGCCAATGATACTTAAGGTTCCGGCTACAAAGGATCCGAGTGCGGAGATTGTCAAAGCTGCTCCGGCTCTTCCCTTTTTCGCCATTTCATAACCATCTAAACAGGTAACAACTGAGGCAGCCTCACCTGGGATATTCAAAAGAATAGAGGTTGTTGAACCACCATACATCGAACCATAGTAAATACCAGCAAAGAATATCATGGCGGTTGTGGCATCCATGTTTAGGGTAAAGGACAGCAGAATAGCCATTGATCCTAAAGGTCCAATACCGGGTAATACTCCTACTATCGTTCCGATAAAGGCCCCAGCAAGCGCATATAGGAGGTTCTCGGGTGTTGCAGCTGTGGCGAAACCCATCATTAGTTGTTGAATTACATCCATTTACTCCACCTCCTATAGCCTTAAAATAATATCTTCAATGAAACCAGATGGAAGCACTACACCTAACACGTTTGAAAAGAGATAAAATGAGAAAAAAGTAGTAAAGAGGGCAGTAAGTAAAGATACAACCAGAGACTTAAACTTAAGTAAACGCAAAAGTGCAAACAATACTACAAATGTAGCAATAATAAAATTCAAAGGTCTTAACATGATCGGGTAGACAAAAAGTATGATAGCTATACCTATAGGTGCAACTTTTAACCAAGAATCTTGTTCAGTCGGTTCTGCACTCGCACGAAAAGCTTTATAAACGTTAATACCTGCGACAACTAACAATCCAATAGCAACTCCTGCCGGCACAAAACCAGGACCGGGTTTATCTAAGGTGCCAACTGATAACGAAATTGAACCGGCTAGGTAAACCATAGCAAAAACCAAGATGCTTAGAGAAATAACCCGCTCCTTCATTCTCACACCTACCTCTTCTTATAGAAATCTTGGCTGGCGTCAAGCATATGGCGCAGACTGATGTACATATGCCACACAGACTCATTCTTTTCTGAGTGGTATATAGAAATCTTGCCTGACTCCAAGCCTTAATGTAAAACGGGCAGCGGGCCGCAACCCGCTGCCTACTCGTAATATCTATTTACCTTCAAGTCCCATATCTTTAACGATTTGTCCGAGTTGCTTGTTCTGATCAGCCAAGAATTTCTTGAAATCTTCACCTTTTAAGAACTTAACTTGGAGATTAACTGCCGCAGCAGCTTTTTGGAACTCTGGATCCTTGGTAACTTCTTCAAGAGCATTTGCGAGGATATCTACACGCTCTTTATGGTGAG
>JAJZSC010000286.1 GCA_021849995.1 Bacillota bacterium
ATTGAATCGTTTCACTCGATATTGGAAAATGAGTGTTTGAGCAAGCAAGAATTCATGAATTATCAAGAGGCCTATGTAACAGTAGCAAAATTCATTTATTTTTATAACCACAGCCGGATTCATGGTAGTTTGTATGACCTTCCGCCTGCAGAATTCATGAACTCTCTCAACCAAAACCGTGTTAAGCCCTTTATTGTAAGAGTTTAGGAATAATCCACAGCCACTCTACCGCCCGTCAGGTTCGTAATCGACGTAGGGTCTCTTAGCGACCGCTAGGGAGCTTAGAGACCGTAGGAGGCTTCGGACTTGACGGAGCAGCCAGGATTATACTGGTGAAGGGGGTGTTGGACACCAGAGTGGCCAATACCCCTTGATCAGCCAACAATCCTGAGAAAATAATCGGGAGCAGTATTAGAAAATCTCGAAATTCTACGATTAAGCGAGAATAAGGGAATATGACTCCAAACTTGCGGGGTTAAACCGGTTTTTCACGGCGGCCATGGTGTGCGCCCGGTGGAGAATCATCTTTTCTCCGCAATCGATGCAGCGAACCAGCCCTGAGAACATATCCTGCTCAGCCATGTTTGCCCTGCGCCTTTTACGCTTGCGAATGTCCTGAACAATATCCCATATTTCTTGTGTCACCAGCGGTTCGTGAGTATTTTCAAACCGCAGATTATTCTTCAATAGTTGATAAATTCAATCGTATCAGCAAAATTTATCAAGAAGATGCCAGCATTAGCTTTAGTCCACGTATTATCGGAATGATTAAACGTTTTTGTTTGGCAAGTAAAGATTTGATGGATTCCAGTGAAAACAGCTATGTCGCACTTGATTATGCTGTCGCACAAAAACTGCTACCCATAATTAATGGGTATGGTGAGAGCTACCAGAAATTTATAGATAATTTGCTGAAAGAGTGCGATAAGAATACAATGCCGACCTGTAATAAACTCTTAATGGAAATACAAAAAAAGGGCACAACAAATATGCAAAATTATCAGTTTTTTGCCCGATAAGTGTGGTGATTTTACATGGCATTTAAGATAACACTATCTGCAATTGATGTACCAGATGTTGAATTACAATTAAGTCCAGCCTACTCTGCTTTTACGGGGACAGAAATGGTAGATGTTGTTTATCAAGGCTTAAAATATGACTATATTCTTTCTGGCTTTGATTTATTAAGGCCCATTACAAACATTGAGCTGTTTGTGAATAACAAACCTATTAAAACGGAGTTTTCAATAGCTCAAGAAGACGGGAATCCAATTGCACATATTCACCCTCAGGGTTTAGCTTCTTCAGAACCATTCAACTTGGTCTACGGTATAACGGAAATAACTGTCCACTTGGAATATGCCAATCATACCGAACAATACTTGTTTTCAAGCCATTTAGCAATTGCCATCGAACAACGGTATCGTTCAACAATGGATTCTATAAGAGAGATGCTGGATGATATATATGTAAAAGACCATGCGTTGTTTTATAAAGGAAAACCTCGTAATAGCTGTGAATTCCCAAAGTATCTAAGGAATCAAAACAGCAAGTACGAAGAAGAAATAGCTACTCTTAAGACCATTATTGTTGCACTAAGAAAAAACTTGCCGTATTTTTCGCAAAGCCCACGAGTAATGACAGTTTCAGAGTTTCGTGTAGACTCGTTTGAAAAGCTTCATACTGTTAACAGTCAAAACTTGTGCTACATAGCAACACATCCCGAACAGTTAAAGCAGAGTTACGGAACATATGGAATCTTTGTAAATAGGCATCAGATGATCCCGGAAAAAACACTGGTAAGTGCACAAAAGTTTAGTCGGAATACGCCTGAGAATAGGATTATACTTTCATTTGTCAATACTCTTTTATGTTATGTTAATAACCGAAGAATTGAATTAAAGAAAGCTCTTGATGGAGGAATATCTTCAGTTGAGCTCAATGCCGCAGTAAGGGAAAATTATATGTTGAGCACAACTATAATCCAGCAGTACAAACAGATTGCGTTCAAAGAGTATTTGCTATCACTGGATGAAATCTCAACTCAGTTTTCAATCTTATTTGCTCAATATCAGCGCGTTTTGTCTTGCGAGTTTTCTCTATTGCGCCATGCACCAGAACCGACGCCGGTTTTTCTTGAGATATATCATTACCGAAATATATACGAAATGATTAATCTGTGGTTTGGTTTTGGAGATTTCTCCATTCCGGCAGAAAATATTTTGCTGCATTTTTCCACTGCGGATACCATTTACGAATATTATTGTTTATTGTGCATCTACGATATCTTAGTATCATTAGGTTTTAAAGAAGTAGTTGAAAAGAGAGAGCCATATAAGTACGATATACAAAGTCCTTTTTATGTTAATACGGATAAAGATAATACTTTCTATTTTCAAAATGGCAATTGTGAAATCACTCTCTTTTATCAGCCAGTGATATATTCAGGCTTTAGCCAAACGACTAATAACATTTCGCTGTTCCGTTCAGATAGAAGTCACTACGCACCCGATTTTATAATTAAAAAGCAGACGTCCAGTGAAATTTCTTATGGTATATTTGATGCTAAATGGCGGAATCGTTCAGTTTTAACTAACAGAGAAAGTGACGGAGGCCTTTTCGATCTGGTTTATAATTATTTGTATTCTATCGCCGATGCGCAAACACTAAAAAGTGTTTCAATGTTCTGGCTGCTCCAAGGGAAGGATGATGCCGAATTTGTACCAACATACTTCCATAACCACGGAAGCATCAGCAGAACGAAATCGCAGCAATTTCGAAATGCAACAGGCATAGTAAGATTAACTCCAAAGTCTGGTGCATCTGAACTCACACAAATATTGAGGACGTTCATTTTTTCGTGAATTTCGTCAAGTCGCAATATTTTTCGGATTGCGAAATACAATAAGCAAATGATATAATATACAAAAAGCAAGTAACAAAAGTCCCCATTTCGTATCACACCACGAAACGGGGACTCACTCACTTAAAACAAAAGCAACTTAACCACCTGTATTAACGAGTGTAACACATTTTATTATATGCGTCAATACTTGATTTATACAGAGTTTATACAGAGGAGAGGAGAACGACATGATTATTGATGATTTTCCGGCTGTTAGAGACTTTGCGTTCCTACCGGATCGTTCTATTGAAACATACAGAAATCTGACAAATAATACTGAGCCAGCATATGCTGTTAGAATAGCCATTAATGACGAATATATTTCAGCGGCTTCAGAAAGCGGTACTCCAAGAATATTGCTTAAGAACGGTGACTCTGATGTTAGTGATATTGCACAAGCAGATCGAGTGTACCTTACTACTAGAATTATTTCAGTAACAGATAATACTCCTGTTGTGCTAGTCTTTGTTCCAAACCGCAACCCAGATCATCAGCCATGGGAAATGCAGAAAGCTATAACAGAAAACGAGTTTGCAAGTGCCCTTTATCTAGAACTGGGCGAAAAACCTAGAGATATGCTTTGGAATTATGCATATTGGCCTGGTTATATCGAAGATTTAAAAAAGTTGAAAAATGAACTTGCTTTATCGGAAAACTGGTCATATAAAGAAAATCCTGATGATAACGACTTCCCCATTTTAAAGAACTATATATCATACACATTTGCCAAGCTATGGAAAGATAAACAAGTATTTATAAGTGTAAACGGACGATACTCTGTATTTAACACAGGGCTTGTAAACAGGAACTATCAGTACATTTATGTTTTATTTGAACGAAATGTTGGCACAAAACCATGGAAGTTTTATATGTTTTCAACCCCTGGAGTAAAATACGGTGGAAGGGTACTAACGGAAAATTTCAAAGTTCTTCCCAAGCCAGCACATTATTTCAGTGAAATATCTGATATCAGTTACATAATTGCAACTGATAAAACTCCAGATGAGCAATTACCAGATTTACAACCAGACCATTATTTTATAGATCATCCAGAACGCCTTCCTCTTCATTTCCTTCTCGATGGATGCAGAAAAAGTCCTGAACTTGTTGAATTATTAAGCCGAGATATTAGTACACAATCAATAGAAAATCTTTCTACATATTGGAGAACCATTGGGGAAAGAATCGGGAATAATCCTGATGTTTATGATGACCTTGAAGCATCATTTAGAAATGCTGTTCGCAAAGCTGTGATGCGTGTTAGCTGGAACTATCGAACTGCAATTCCAGTATATTTTCCTTCGTATAATAAAATGTCTATTCTATTACCATTAACATTTAGTGCAAATTCTGATGCAGAAGTTGCTTTGGTAGTTGAAAGAAATCCGATATCTCAAAAGTATACAGCTCCAACAATTCTTGGGTTACCGACAGCATACGCAAATGCTCGTTTGGTATGTAAACCAGAGAGTGATTGGCTTAATCAACGAGTATTAGAACCAATAGCCAAGGAAACAGCAGAAGATATTGCTTTGGAAGAAACCGAATAGCAAGCAGACCTTTCCTCTACATCAAGCCATATGCCCGCTGGTTTTCGGCGGGCACAAAACTTACTCCTCCACGAGAACGTATGGTTCGCGCTTTAGCTAACCGGCCTGAATTTCATTCATACAACGAACAAGAGAGGCACTATCCCTTGTGAGATAATGCCTCTCTTCCTTTTTCCGTATCGGTTTGGGGTATGGTTCAGTAAGTTTCCCTATTAAACCGTGCCTTTAGGGGCACTTTTCATTCAAAATCGAACTATTTGTATCAGTCCCAGCACTACCAGAACCCCTCCCGGAAGCAGGGCCGCCCGGCCGTTTAGCCATTTGGCGGCATAATTGCGTCCAAGATACTCACCGCTGGATACCAGTATGAATTTCACCACACCTACAACCACCGGCGTCATCAGGGGCTTAAACCCGGCCATAGCCGCGCCGAAACCTGCCCCCAGAGCGTCCATTGCCAGGGCTATCCCCAGCAATATTGCCTCCTGGATACTAATTGTTCCCGACCGGTCCCAGTCCGCTTTATGCGGCTCTTTTAGAATTTGGATTACCAAACCCAAGGTGCGGATTCGAATCTTTAACACCTGGTATTCCTCAGGACTGACCGCTTCCATCTCCCCGGTCTCCCCCGGGCCAACCCTTTCGCCGGTCATCTCGCCCTTTTCTTTACGCTGAATCCAGGTCTGCACCAGCACCCAACAGCCTACCCCT
>JAJZSC010000287.1 GCA_021849995.1 Bacillota bacterium
GTGGCAACTGCTACTGCCCCTACTATTCCCAAAAGTGAAACACATAAGGGTAATACTACTCTGCTCCAGCCGTCGCTCATTTCTCGGGCCCCTTGCCAAAGAGAATTAAACAATAACCACTCTCCCCAGAAACCTCCGAGTGGAGGTAATGCTGCCAATCCTGCTGCGGAAATTAGGACCCACTTGCCTGTTTTAGGCAACCTCTTCAATAAGCCGCCCATCAATTCAAGCCTTCTGGTATGAGTGGCCTGAATAACATTTCCTGCTCCCATAAACATTACCGATTTGAACAGGAGGTGTTGGAGCAAGTGCCAACAGAATGCAGCCAGGGCTAAGATTGCAATAGAATTCATTTCATAATATTTTGCCACAAATGCTAGTCCCATTGCCATTGTGAGTATGCCAACATTTTCGACAGTTGAATACGCTAGAGTACGTTTGATATCTCCTTCAACTGAGGCAAAAAGAATTCCGATCAAGGCCGAGGCAGCCCCTATTACAAGCAAAAGCCAACCCCACCAGGCAGCGGATATGCCGATACTAACCCATATAATTCTCAAGAAAACGTACAGAGCAATTTTTACCATTACACCCGACATTAGTGCCGATACAGGCGTTGGAGCAGCAGAATGGGCATAGGGTAACCAGATATGAAGTGGTACCATGCCTGCTTTAGTACCAAGCCCTAAGAAAAAGCAGAGGTATAGGAGGTTCAGTTGCCATGCGGGTACTAAGGATTTAATTGTGGTCCAGGCTTCAAACGAAAAAGTACCAGTTTTGGAATAGATAAATAAAATTGCACTGGTCAAGAAAACAGTCCCTACGTGAGTCATTACTAGATAAATAAATGCTGCTCGCCTGTTATGAGATTCTTCATGTTCGTAAAGCACTAAAAAGAAGGAAAATAAAGACATAAGTTCCCACATCAAAAGGAATGTAAAGCCATCACCCGCGATTACTACACCGTACATACTAATCAGGAAAAGGATCCAGAAGAAAGAGAAGAGATTTAAGGATTTTCTTCCCTGATATTCTTTTAAATATCCCCAAGCATAAAAGGAAGCTAGAGTCTGTCCTAGCAAGAGTACAAAAATAAAAAAGGCGCCCAATCCATCAACCTGCCATGACAATGGAAACAAAGCACCCTTATTTAGTAATTGTCCCTTGAATGGAATAAATTTAACCACATTTGAAGATGACAGAATACTCCGGCCATAGACTAAAAGGATTAATACGGCAGTAATTCCAGTAAATCCCGTGCAAATACGTCTTATTGTTTGCCCGCCTTGCGTTGTCATTTTTTTCCCCCTGAGTTTTTTCTATCAACCAAGAGATAAGCATTCCTGAGGAATCTAAAGTTAAAAAGAGGTAATACCACATACATTTAATATAGATTTATCTCTGAAAACTAGCAAACGCCATAATTCCAGATTTATGGCTATATTAGGTTGAATTCCCTGATTCCCTGAGTAAAAATTTCTAAATGCGTTGATTAAAGATAAATCCTAAAGGAATTTAAAAATATATATCGAATTTATATTTAGCACTAATAGAATATTCGAGCCTCCAGGCCAGATTTACATGGCCTTTTTATTTTACTTTACGGGGTGAAAGTCGTTGAAAAGAATGATAACAAGATGCGAGCGATTCCGGCAGCGGGGCTTTAGTCTTTCAAAAACTAATTTAATATCCTAATTTTTAGTGAATTATATCTATAAAAATTCTAAAAGCCCAAGTAAAAATACAAGGGCTTTTGCTATTCAATAATGTATAGTTAACTGGGTAGACTATGATTGAAAGGTAGTTGATATAGATGAGTAAAGAAACGTTTGTCAAAAGGTATGGGTTTGATACACTAGAAAAAATGATTGAAGCAAGTACGTCAATAATATTTGACCATGGCGTAAATTACTATGTAACTAAAACACCTAAGGGTTGGTTGGCATGGATTGAGCAATATCCAGATTATTCCCTTGGCCTATTTGATAGCTTTGAAGAAGCCCAGATGTTTTTAGTCATAGCTTTTGAAGAGGCTTCAAAACATGGAATCCCAGTAAGGCTTGTTTCTGAAATAAACGATGTTGGAGACTTTTCCTGAATCAGACATTATTTGGGGCTTTCAAATGAGCGAATGCTTGGATTGTTTCCTGGAAACCGTCTTTTAGAGTATATTCTGGCTCCCATCCTAGGTGTAGCTTGGCAGCCTGGATATCTAAAACACTATGTAAGATATCGTGAGGTCTTTTTGGTTTAGGAATGGGATTCAAGATTTTTCCATGGACAGATTGTAAAGTATTAACAAGTTCTTTAATAGTAGTTGAAGAGTTTGTACCTATATTAAGAGTAAGTTTATCACCCTTGTATAGTGAAGCAAGATTTGCGGAGATTACATCATTTACAAAGATGAAGTCTCGTGTTTGTTCACCATCACCATAAATAACCGGGGAAGAACCTTCAAAAAAGTTCTTCATAAAAATGGCTATGACTCCTCCTTCGGTACTAGCTAATTGGCTTGGTCCGTAGACGTTTGCGTAACGCAGGATTGTGTAATCAAGACCATAAATAGAACTAAATGTCTTAATATACTGTTCGGCACAATACTTAGATACTCCATAACAGGACAAGGGATTTGTAGGGTGTCTTTCATCAATTGGCAAATATTCCGGCTTTCCATATACTGCGGCTGAGGACGCATAGATTATTTTTCTCACTCCGAATTTTGTAGCAGCATCTAGGATATTCAAAGTTCCAGTAATATTGATGTCAGAATCTTCAATAGGATTATTAACAGATGCTTGAACGCTTACTTGAGCAGCAAGGTGAATAATAACTTCAGGACGTTTGCTTGATATTACGTATGTTACGAATTCTTTGTCTCTAATATCTCCATGATAAAAGGAGACTTTGGGCACAAGGTTTTCTTTTTTACCCGTACTTAAATTATCGAGAACTGAAGTATCGTAATTCCTGGTAATTAGGGTTTTGACTAGTTTTGAACCGATGAAGCCAGCTCCTCCGGTTACCAGTATATGCATTGTAGGTCACCTCGTCTTGATTCTTGCTCTGTCCTAAAAGTAAAATATAATTTATCGAATAGAGTTCTTTGCACAATAAATATAGTTCTTTGTATAATTGTAAAACTCCTCCAAATCCCTAAAAACAAAAAACAGGCACTAACTATTAGTGTCTGTTTATCCCATAAGTTTTTGGTAATCTTGTTCTTCAGCTTACTTAGAGATGTCAGTGTGAACTAGTCAGAATTTACAGCAACATCTATCCAATCACTATTAGTAAGCTTTTCTAGTTCGTCCACAGAAAGACCAACCGCGGCATTCGGAGCACCAGCAGCCGGATACACAAAGGAATAATCTTGCAGAGATTTGTCCAGGTACACTGGGACATTTGTTTTCAACCCAAATGGGCAAACCCCGCCAACTGGATGTCCAGTAATTTCTACTACCCGCTCAAACTCCGGCATTTTAGGTTTACTCTTAAACAAGTCTTTAAATTTCCGGTTGTCTAGTCTTTTGTCCCCAGCCATGATTATCATAAGATAATCATCTTGTACCTGTAGCAAGAGAGATTTAGCAATCTCTCCTGGACTTACTCCTAGTTCCTCTGCAGCCTTAGCAACTGTACTGGTATCTTCGAAGGTAAGAATCTCAATGTCCTTTTTCTTGGCTATGAAATAATCCTTTACTGACTGTACTGTCATCTATATTTCACCTTTCGTAATTTAGGATAGACTTACTCTGAAAAAGACAAGATGATATTGCAATGCATAGTGAACCTTTGACTTAAGATCTATTCTAGAGCTATAAAGCCCTGACCAACTACTTCACTGGCATTTTGTACTATCATAAACGCTTTAGGGTCAACTTCTTTTACCACCCTTTTAAGCTGTCCGAGTTCCGGAAGGCTAACTACACATATAATAACTTCTTTAGATTCGGAAGAATAACCACCTCGTCCATGAAGAAAGGTTACCCCTCTTCCCAATTCTGAAATTATTCTCGGACTAAGTTTCTCGTAATGATTTGATATTATTGTTACAGCTTTGGCAGGAATACCACTTTGAACTATATCAACGGTCCGGCTAAAAGCAAACATTGATACTAAAGTGTATAGAGCAATCTTTGGTCCAAGGATTGCCCAGGATATAAGAATAATTACCACGTTCATTATGAGCATGGTTGTCCCCATATCCCATCCAAATTTTCGTTGGATTACCTTGGCTACGATGTCAAATCCGCCCAAGCTTCCGCCCATACGAAATACAATTCCAGAACCTATTCCGCCAAGAACCCCACCGTAAAGTGAGCCTAAAAAAATATCTTGAAAGGGTATTGGATTAATTCCTTTTAAGAGGTCTAAGGCTAGTGAATACAGCATTAAGCCGAAGACAGTATAGAGCACGAAGCGCTTATTAACTTCACGCCAACCTAAGATAAACAAGGGTAGATTCAGAAGGATTGTCATAATTCCGATTGGTAGACCGAAAGTATAGTATAAAAGAAGGGCAATCCCACCCACCCCTCCGGCCCCTAATCCTGCTTGAACAACGAATGCCTGAACACTAAAGGCTGACATAATTGCCCCAACGGTGATACCTAAAAGTACACCGATTTTTCGCAGTAAATCCCATCTCCGCAAAATATTGTCCTCCTGATTAGAACGATTTTCGGAATTACTGTAGTTGCTTATTGAAAATTTTTTTCTTAAGTTTCCAGCTTTATTATAAAGTCAATTATCAGCTATTTCAAATTGTTATTCATATTATTGTATCGAGAACTTGACGAATACTTTCTAACCTGAAAAAGGCATATGCTTGGGTCAAGTAGTATTGGGGTCGTAGACCTAGTTTGCAAGCTGAGCTACGTTACAGACGCTCGGACGTACGCTCGCAGACCAAACTAAGGACAAAACTGCTGGATGCAAGCTGCAGGATGCCCTCCAAATTCGCCATCCCTGGCTCAGTTGTCGGCGAGCGAAACCCTCCACTGGAGGCTTTCGTGTTGGAACGGAGTAATTTAAGCGTTAGTTTGGTCCGCGCAGCTTACCGAGTGACCGGTGTAAAACAAAATCCTGGAGATATCCACTAATTTTTCATCCTCTGCTGGTGCTGCATAGCGGCATGGGGGGCTATATGCTTAAAA
>JAJZSC010000288.1 GCA_021849995.1 Bacillota bacterium
CCAACGGCGAAGGATTGTGACTCGCCGACAACTGAGCCAAGGATGGCGAATTTGGAGGGCATCCCGCAGCTTGCATCTAGCAGTTTTGTCCTTAGTTTGCACCAAGAAGAGAGTATAAATCTATGGCGGCATAAGTGCAACATCGGCTTCCGTTTTCGCCAAGACTCGTCGCAAGCCGTGTTTTCTTTAGTCTGCGAGCGTACGTCCGAGCGTCTGTAACGTAACTCAGCTATGCAAGAGACCAAATTTACGATCCCAAATACTACTTGACCTAATTCTTAGTAGCAGGCAGAAGCTTTAATTCAGAAAGAGTAGCATGGGCAAAATTAGTATTGCACAAGGAACCTTTGCCACTGTAAAAGGCACCCCCATATCAGGAGTGCCTTAACTAGTTTACTTATTAGGCTGATTCTTCTTTCTTGGCCTTCTTCCCTTTGTCTGTGGTTACAAGGAATGGTTCCTCTTTTTTCATCACTACTTCCTTGGTTACCACGCACTTAGTAACATCGTTACGCGAAGGAAGATCATACATAACATTGAGCATTAGTTCCTCTACGATTGCTCTCAGTCCACGAGCCCCTGTATTTCTCCTAATAGCCTCTTGAGAAATTGCAGTAAGAGCTTCTTCCTTAAACTCGAGGGCCACTCCATCGAGTTCTAAAAGCTTTTCATACTGTTTGACCAGAGCATTTTTTGGCTCGGTCAAGATGCGTACTAGGGCTTCTTCATCTAAAGCATCTAGTGTAACTATAACAGGAAGCCTTCCGACAAACTCAGGGATGAGTCCAAATTTCAATAAGTCTGCTGGTAAAATCTGCTTGAGGGTATCGCCAATTTTCAATTCACTCTTCTTTTGAATCTCAGCACCAAAACCCATTACCTTCTTACCTATCCTGCTTTGGATAAGCTTTTCGATGCCGTCAAAAGCCCCTCCCACAATGAACAAAATATTCGTTGTATCAAGCTGAATGAACTCCTGATGCGGATGCTTTCTTCCACCTTGAGGAGGAACACTGGCTACCGTTCCTTCTAGGATTTTCAGCAGGGCTTGTTGTACACCTTCTCCTGAAACATCCCGGGTAATAGAAGGATTCTCAGACTTACGAGCGATTTTGTCAATCTCGTCAATATAAACGATACCTTTTTCAGCCTTCTCAACATCATAGTCTGCCGCTTGTATTAGCTTTAAAAGGATGTTTTCCACATCCTCCCCCACATAACCTGCTTCTGTAAGTGATGTGGCATCAGCTATGGCAAAGGGAACGTTGAGGACTTTTGCCAAAGTGGAGGCTAGCAATGTTTTACCTGATCCTGTCGGACCCAACATGACGATGTTCGATTTTTGAAGCTCAACATCATCAATTTTCATTCCCAGGTTAATTCGTTTGTAATGGTTGTAAACTGCCACTGAAAGCGCCTTTTTCGCGTCATCTTGGCCAATTACATACTGATCGAGTATTGCTCTAATTTCTTTGGGTTTAGGAATATCTCCTATCTCAACACCCAAGTCTTCGCTAAGCTCTTCCTCGATGATCTCATTACAAAGTTCTATACACTCATCACAAATGTATACACCTGGGCCTGCAACAAGCTTCTTAACCTGATCCTGAGTTTTTCCACAGAATGAGCATTTTAGCTGATTTTTTTCGTCGTTGTACTTTGCCATCCTCTCACCTCTCTACCTCAGAATTTCCCCCCGCACACATTCTTATGCGTTTTGTTCAACTAAAAAATTTACTGTTTTCTCCGATACTAGCCCTTGCTTATACATATTCAGTTCTCCGCGTGCCTGGAGGGCTTTCTTCAACACCTCAACAGGTTGTTTATACTGCTCCGCAAGTTTAACCAACTCTTCATTTACTTCGTCTTCGGCAACCTGAATTCCTTCAGCTTTGGCGATTGCCTCTACAACAAGTTCGGTTTTGACACCTTCTGCTGCCTGTGGACGGAACCTTTCTCTCATATCCTCTTCATTGGAATTCGTATACATATAGTATTGCTCCAAAGTTAAACCTTGATAAGAGAGATTTCGGCTTAGTTCTTCTGCCATTGCATCAACACGCTGATTAATCATGGCTTCCGGGATTTCAACACTTGCATTGTCTACAGCCTTTTGTACAATCGAATTGCGATAAACATTCTCAGCACGTTGTTCTGCTGCTTTCAACAGTTTGTTTCGAATGTCAGCTTTTAATTCATCCAAACTGTCAAATTCACTGATGTCTTTAGCGAACTCATCATCTAGTGGAGATAATTCCTTACGTTTTATCTTATGCACCTTTACCTTAAACAAGGCCTCTTTTCCTTTAAGGTCTTCACTATGATATTCATCAGGGAAGCGTACGTTGACATCAACCTCTTGTCCAATTTGAGTTCCGACAAGTTGATCTTCAAAACCTGGTATAAAGCTTCCTGATCCGATTACCAAATCGTAGTTCTCGCCTTTTCCTCCTGGGAAAGCAACTCCATCAACAAATCCTTCAAAGTCAATAGTTGCAGTATCCCCATGTTCAACAGTTCCTTCCTCCAACGTAAGCGCTTTTGCATGTTGTTCCTGCTTACGCTTCAAGTCTGCCTCAACTTCTTCATCTGCAACTGTTACAGCTTCCTTTTCCACCTTGAGTCCTTTGTATTCCCCTAGCTCAACTTCAGGTTTTACATCTACCTTGGCCTTAAAGATCAGTTCTTTGCCATCTTCAATTTGCACTAAATCAATATCAGGCCTGTCAACAGGCTCGATTTGACTTTCTTCCACAGCTTTTACATAAGCAGGTCCGAGAACCTCATCTAATGCCTCATTGTATAAAGATTGTGTCCCAACATACTGCTCAACAAATCTTCTCGGTGCTTTACCTTTACGAAATCCCGGGACGTTTACTTTTTGAGCCAACTTCTTGGCCGCTTTATTTACAGCGGATGAAAATTCGTCTGCTGCAACTGTAATTTCTAGTTCAACTGTATTTTTAGCAACTTTTTCTACCTTGACTGACATGAGTGCTCCCCCTTAAAACTTCCTTACTTTAAGTATAAAATATATTAACCGCCTACACTTTGGAATAACGGCGGTTCTTCTCTAAAGTGGCATTAAAAATTAATTCTATGCTCCAAAAAAGTGGGATACTTAGTTTAGTCTTACCTAATTTCACTTGAGACAAACAAATTATTCTGAACTAGTAGTCCAAAAATTTCTCCAAGATTCGAGAATAATTATGTAAATATTATCCAAGTATAAAGTAAATTTACCTGACTATTTTACCAGAGTTAATAGTTGAAATCAAGCCTTAGAGAAAAGGACTCCTTACGTATTACTTGCCAGGGCTGACCAGGGCAATTCAGCGGTATCTACATTAGTTTTACAGCCCTAACCACCTAAGGTTAGGGCTGATTAGTACTAATCCGTAATTGTTTAGCCTTCATGTCCAGCCTCACGCCGTTTGTTAAGCAATAACCCTAATGCAACTACTCCTATTGCCAAAATAGCTGGAATTAACCAATGAAGTGAGCTTAACGATCCGTGAAGTAGATTAGCAATCTGTTTATCTCCTGTAATCATCTCCCCGGCAGTATAACCTAACAATCCAGCTCCTAGGTAAACAATAAACTTGAATTTTTGCATAAGGAACATTATTAGCTGACTACCAAAAATGATAAGTGGAATGCTGATTGCCAAACCAATTATGAGAAGAGTGACATTTCCTTTTGCGACACCGGCAACTGCCAGTACATTATCTAAACTCATCAGAAGATCAGCAACTACGATTGTTTGGATTGCCTCTCGTAAAGAATCTGCCTCTTTAAGGCCTGATTCCCCTTCCTCACTAATCAGAAGTTTGACCGCAATCGGTAATAAGAGAATCCCACCGATAACCTGAACATATGGTAATTTTAATAAAACAACTGCTGCTGTAGTAAGGATTATCCTTAAACCTATAGCGGCAAAACTTCCCCAAAAAATTGCTTTTTTTTGCTGATGTTCAGGGAGCTTGCGACTTGCAAGAGCAATAACAACAGCATTATCCCCACTTAAAACGATGTTCACAACAATTATACTTAGTAAGGCAGCAAAGAACTCCCCTGAAAAAAAATCCACTTTTTTCTCCTCCCTGGATATTTTTGTTTCCTAACTATTATTCTTTAGTAACTCAATAATTTAGTGTATAGTATTAATTTTTATAAGTTTTTTATGATTATAAATAGAATTTTGCTGCAAAAAGTCGATTTTTACTCTTTACCTAACCAGATATAGTTTTGAAGAAATCTATTTATAACTATACATGGTGGACCTGGATGCAAAAATAGGTTACTGCAGCAGAATCATGAGTTGAATTAAATCGGCCAACTAACAGGCCTTAAGGATAAATGCGGCTCGCCGTTTATCGGCAAGCCGCAGAGTTTCAAGATCAACTCTATTACTTTTTCTTATTCAGCTCGTACTTCTCAACGATTGGTTTAGCCTGTTCATCGTATTGTTTTACAACTTTTTCGAACTCTTCACCGCGGAGGAAGTCAGCTGGTTGTCCAATCTTTTCCATCTCTTTGATATATTCAGGATTAGTAGCAATCTTTTCGAATCCATCACGTAAAATCTTGATGATTTCTGGATCCATTCCTTTAGGAGCTGCGAAACCACGACGGATATCAGAGATAAAGTCTACACCTTGCTCTTTAAAGGTAGGAACATCTTTTAACCACTTATGACGCTCTTTGGAGGCAATCGCTAGAATTTGGAACTTGGCTTGATCTCTCATTACGTCATTCAGGTTACCGATCATTGCATCAACGTGTCCACCCATCAGGGCTACGTTTTGCTCAGACGCGCCAGTGAAAGGAACGAGGGTAAGTTTAATACCAAGCTTGTCCATTAACTGAAGTGCAGCAACGTGGTGAGCAGTAAAGGTACCAACGATACCGACTGTCATCTTGCCGTCTTTCTTCTTAGCTTCGTTTACAAAGTCTTGAAGATTCTTAATTGAGCTGCCAGCTTTAACAGCTAAAAGGTTAGGGTCAGTAACTACTTGGGCAATATACTCGAAATCAGAGGTTTTGAAAGTTGCTTGAGGACTTAGTGCTTGCAAGTTAATGTGAGGAACGTTAATTCCACCAATAGTGTAACCATCTGCCTTAGCCTTGGTGATTGCCGTAAAACCTACTTGTC
>JAJZSC010000289.1 GCA_021849995.1 Bacillota bacterium
AACAAGGCAAACTAAGAACAGTTCAAGAATTGAATGCCCTGCAACAAGCTTAGGACCTGCCCATTTTCCTGATTTCAAACTTTCATTAATTGCAACAGTCAACATTGGACCGGGCATTATAGCTCCAGAAAACCCCATAACCAGGCTTGTTAGGAAAATGGTCCATACATTCAAATAAAACACCACTCTTTTTTACTTCTTACTATGATTTATCATTCTACTTTCATACTGTGATTTCCTACAAAGCCCCTAAACAATTCTATAAGGTCTTTTTACTAGCGATTTGCTCTTTATCTTCTTTCTAGTTCTATTTAGTCCCAAAAAATAGTAAAAATGTAATGGGGGGATAAAATGCAACGTGTAAAATATGACCTTGAGATTCTTTACGTCCAAAAGATATATTTTTTCTTGTTTCTTTTAACTTTTACTGCATTAGCCAGCATGTTAATAAGCCTAAAGCTTAGCTGGGATAAAGGCTTGATTGCATTTTTTTTAGGCTTTATTTGCTCATATATCGCTATGATCCGAAAGAAAGACTTTGCTCCTCCCGAAAAGACAGCAACTGCCAAACGTATGGCCCGGGAAATATCGCAAGATACAAGCCCCTTAGCCATAGCGCGTTTTGCCAGCCAACTATACTTCTATTTTCATGAGCCAAAAAAGGCTATTTCAATCCTGGAAAAATATATTCCCAGCCAAGATCCACTACTATGTGCAACGTTAGGAGATATTCTCTTGAGAGAAGGAAGGCCAAAACAAGCTCTTTCAATTTTAAGAGACAATCCTTATGCCTTGACCAATCCTCTGTTATTAGCTACACAAGGACACGTTTTACAACAAATGAATAGAACTTCAGAAGCCATTAAAATATATGAACGGAGCCTTCGCTTAGCATCAGAGGCCGGATTCCCCCACAACGGCGCCATCAGGTTTACACAGATATTACTAACTTTAAGCTATACTGCAAGCATTCACCATTCTTTAGCAGATTGCTACGCACTTACCGGTGATTTTCCAAACGCAAAGCGACACTATATGTTAGGAAATATCCGCCTAATTGATCTTACAATGTGGCGAACATTGAAGGCCTTTCTCGGAAGTTCTCCAAAAAACTACACAAAATCACATTAGTTCTTCATTCTTTTTCTCTATTACTCAAAGACTGGCTCCTAATTACAACACTATTTTTATTAAATTTAATTTATAATTTAAATAAGTTAAGCTTATTTTGACACTTTCAGAACAGATTAGATTGAATAAGATTGGAGGATGCTAAAAGATGTCAGCTCAAGAAGAGGTACTGAAATTTATTAAGGAATTTGAAACTAATTCTCGCGATTATTTGATGTCGAAAGGGTTCAGTGAATTCGAGATACCCAATGCTTATCTTGAGTTACAATGGGATTTCCTCCATGCAATTCTCAAAAAACATAAGAACAATAAAATAACTAGACAAAAAACTAGCCTTGTAAAAAGGCCAAGAGTCTCTGCTTAAAAATCAGTAACCATATGATGGCAGATCAGCAATATATTTTTGAAATAATAGCGAGTATAAGGTTTATGACCTACCTTAGCTCGCTTATTTATTTTAAACTAATTTCGAAATCGATTAAGTGAACGATAGATTGCACGGATGGCTATAAGAGTAGTGGATATTGGCTCTTCGTAATTCCATCCCTTTGCGTAAATTCCTTTATAACAGTTTTCAAAAGAACCAGTACTTTTTTGTCTACTTAGGAGATTCACAAGCGCCCTTTGGCAAGCCGATTCTATCGACTTATTTTGGTAACAGCATAGGACTGATAACGCAAAAGAAGTTTCAATGACCGAACCCCAGCCACCATCTTCCTTTTGAGCATTCAAAAGGAAATTTACTGATTTTTTGCGCGCCACTGAGGCTCTGTTAGAAATGCTAAACTGTTGCCAGTTAAACCTAAGTTTACTCATTATCTCCAAGGCTTGGGCAGTACTGTATACGTTTCCTTCAAACCATACTGACGGAAAATCTCCATTAGATGTCTGTTCAGACAAAAGCCAATTAAGCCCCTTCATAAACACTTGATCCTGAATACAGGATTCTGATTTCGACAAGGCTTCTAGAACATGAATTGTTACATCAACACTTGTAATATAAACAGGAGAGTTACAAATTAATTCTGGTGGCTTACCCTGAAAGTCCGGAAACGTTCCCCAACTCCCCTCAGAATTTTGTAGTCTTTTAAGCAACTCGAGAGTATCCTTATTGCCCTCGTGCTGTTTAAGAGCTAATAAAGCGACAGCAGTATCGTCAAGATCAGGATGTGTGTAAGGAGGAGTAGTGCCATAACTGCCATCAGTATTTTTAGCTTGCACTAACCATCTTTGTACCCTAGTAATCAGGTCCGATTCATAACTCTTCGGTCCAGTCTCCTTTAAAACAACTATACCCCAACCGGCAGCCCAATTCTTCAGTTGATCAAATGCAGGCCATCCTCCACTTTGGTACTGCCTCTTAATTAACCAGTTACCGGCTTTTCGTGCCCTATCCATATTCCCTCTATACTTTAAAAAGGCCAGTATTCCTAGGCTGGTAGCAACAATGTCTTCTGCCCATGAGCCATTATGCATTTGTGTATTTTTTAGATACTCTAATCCCTGCTTGATACCAGATTGATTCTCACCTGCAGCTAAGAGAGCAGCCGCAACGACCACAGGTCTTCCATATGGCGGCAGTTTTGCCAGAACCTTATCCTCTAAAATCCTTGGAAGTCTAATTTCTTCAGGAGTTGGCCCAACTAAACCTGTTACTACCCTCTGTCCTAAGGAAAGTATCATATCAGAGAATTGACGAGCTTGTGTCACCAAGGCAATTTTCGCCAACCATCCACCGGTACTTCCCTGAATCACAGCCCTCGCAAGGTGCGTTACTTCCTCATCTGCTGAATCGCCAGGGTACTTGCCCCATGCATTATTAAAGCGATTTTCCCCTAACCAGTTAATTCCTTTTAGGAGTTGATTTTCGTATCCCTTTCCTAAAGCTAACAATGCGAGGCAAGCTAAAGCAGTGGCCCCCGGCGATACGGAAATACTATGAGACTCGTCTTGTTGGTTATTAAGAATCTGCTCCATTCCTTGAAATACATATTTTTTTGCGCTTTCCAAGTGCGACGAAATTAATAATCTATTCTCCCTCATCAATTCTACTCCCACAAATTATTTGAAGTACACACTATACTATAGAGATATGTGGAAAAGAGTTAATGAGTTCCAAGATTATCCTTTACTTGCTAGTTGTATTAATATCTCTGAGCACGCTGTATGGCTGCGCGGGCCAGTTCATCACAGCGATTGTTTAACTCATTGTCTGAATGACCCTTAACTTTTATCCAGGTCACTCTGTGCATTTTCGAAAGCTCTATGAGCTGTTGCCAGAGATCTTTATTTTCAACAGGTTTCTTTTGGGAATTCATCCACCCGTTAATCTCCCAACGGTCCAACCAGTTCTGGTTAAACGCATTTACTAAATAAGCACTATCACTATACAAACTTACACTACATGGTTCTTTAAGCATTTTTAACGCTTCGATGGCGGCAACAAGTTCCATCCTATTATTAGTTGTATTTTTTTCAAATCCTGAAATTTCTTTTTCTTTAGCCCCATAAACAAGAATTGCCCCCCAGCCACCTGGCCCCGGATTTCCTGAACAAGCACCATCCGTGAAAATTTCAACTTTCTTTAACATGGCCCGCTCTCCTTTGAAACACCTTCGTTTTTGAATAAAATTAAAATCCAGCCATATATGACCGGATTCGACTATTACTCTAATGATAATATCATAGCATTTTCGTCACAGTTTGGAAACTTTACACAGTGGATACATTCTTTCCATACTTTATGGGGCATATCCTCTTTGTTTATTAAAGTAAAACCACATTTCTTAAAGAACTCTGGTTGATACGTGAGTGCGAAAACTTGAGGGCAACCCAATTCCCGTGCCTCTTCAATTAACGAGTTTACCAGCTTAGTTCCTACTCCCCTACCTATATAATCTTCGGCAACGGCAAGGGCTCGAATCTCAGCTAAATCGTCCCATAAGATATGAAGTGAACCCACAGCGATTATCTTATTTTCTTCCTCCATTAAAAGAAACTCTCTAATGGTTTCGTATAATATGTTTCTCGACCTGGCAAGCATTAATCCTTTTTCAGCATAGCCATTGATTAGTGACATCATAGTCTCTACATCCGATAACTTGGCTCTACGTAATTTCATCTCTTAAAGCCTCTCCTTTAGTTTTGCATAATTATACACCGAATGTTATAAAACTGTAAACACTTGATTTTATTGCAAAGAAAACTTATTAATGGAAGCACCAATCTAAGAATATTGTCGAATTTTTTGTTAAGCAATTTGTCGGCAAAATGGTTTAACTTCTAGGAAAATCAGCCCTTAAAGTTTTACTATTATTATCTTTACTCTCGGTATTTTTACAATTTTCTACGATGACCTATGATACACTATGTCAGGATTCTTTGTTATAGCATTGATTCGGAAGGAGTATGGTCCAGTTGTTTTCCAAATGGCAAAGATTGCCTGATAACGTACAGATTGCTTTAATTACTGCCATAGGTTTATTTATTATAGTTTCATTATTGGCACTGGGGCATTATTCCTTATCAGTCCCCATAACCCTATTAACCATTTTTACGATATTCTTTCACAAAATCTTAGCAAAAGAACGTCTAATGCATCAAGGGCACGTTCGGGTTATGAGGGTCCTATTGGAACAAAATAAAACTACTAGCCAGCTTATCGACTACTCCAGAGAAGCATTTATAATCTTAGACCGGTGCGGGCTCATACTTGAGACAAGCTTAAAAGTATGTCAGTTGTTAGGTCTATCAGAGTCCTGTTTAACTGGCCACCATGTCTCCACCACAATTGGAATCCCTCTGAAACACTTGTCCTCATTTGAGGAAAACAAAGGTGAGCTAAAGTATACGTCACAACAAGGTCAAGAATTACATTTAGAATTCCACATCCGTCCATTGATGGATACATTGAAGCCCTCAGGGTTTATGCTTATCCTAACAGATATTACCGAAGAAAAACAACGTTTCGAGGCTTATCTTCAAGCAGCTAAATTTACAGTTGTAGGACAGGTAGCT
>JAJZSC010000290.1 GCA_021849995.1 Bacillota bacterium
ATAAGCAGTGAAATGGTTTATCCTTTACTCCCTATATTTCTCTCTACTGCGTTAGGAGCAAGTCCGGCTATTATTGGCATTATTGAAGGGATTGCCGAAAGTTTAGCTAGCATACTCAAAGTGTTTTCTGGATACTTAGCCGATAAAACGCAAAAGAAAAAGGAACTCACAATCTCAGGCTACAGTGGTTCCCTGTTAGGCAAGTTGGTTCTCGTTTTGGCCGGGTCCTGGGGAGGGGTACTGCTTTCCCGGATTATTGATCGTTTCGGCAAAGGAATACGCACTGCACCTCGTGATGCTCTTATTGCCGACTCAACACAAAAAAGCACCCGTGGTCATGCATTTGGTCTGCACCGGGCCATGGATACTATGGGTGCGGTTATTGGAGTAATTATCGCCTATATACTAATTAACGGAAACATCACCGACTTCAAACGTATTTTCTGGTATTCGACGATACCAGCCCTGTTGGGGATTATAGCTCTTCTATTTGTTAGAAGGCCAAGTCAGGTTAAGTCTGTTAAGAAAGAATTTTCATTTACCTGGTCTAAACTGGACATACAGTTAAAACAGTTTTTGGTATTGGCTTTTATTTTTACACTTGGAAATTCGTCTAACCAATTCCTTCTCTTAAGAGCAAGTAAGTTGGGTGTTTCAACTCCTTATGTTCTACTCCTTTATTTAGCTTTCAATATTAGCTATGCTCTGGTATCGATGCCTGCCGGAAAATTATCGGATTTGATTGGGCGGAAACGTGTTTTGGTAACGGGTTATATTATATACGCTATCGTCTATTTCGGATTCGCCCGAGTAACACAAACTTCAACCTTATGGCTGTTATTTATTATTTACGGTCTATATACAGCCTTCACAGATGGCGTAGAAAAAGCTCTCCTTTCCGATATTGCACCATCGGCCTTAAGAGGTACGGTAATCGGTATGCATGCTGCTTTAGTCGGAATTGCTCTCCTCCCGGCTTCCTTTATTGCCGGAATCCTGTGGGATAACTTTGGTGCCCAAGCTCCGTTTTATTTTGGTGCCGGGATGGGGTTGTTAGCCGTAATAGGTCTATTATTTATATTTGGAGATAAAAAGACAGGTTCTAAATAAGGATACCTAATCGCAGGAGGTAATTTTTGCTTGCATAATCCCCTTCTTTTATCAACTCTGCTTTCTGCAATAGTCGCCCAAATTCTGAAAATCCCGGTAAACTATTGGGTTCAGCGTTCCTGGAATTGGCGGGCTGCGTTAAGACCAGGAGGAATGCCTAGCTCCCATACTGCACTTATGATTGGATTAACCACGGCGACTTTGCTTGAATACGGTTGGAATAATCCCTATTTTGCTATTACCACAGCAGTTAGTATGATCGTGATTTATGATGCGGAAAAATGGGTTGGTTCTAATGTTGCTTGTGATAGGACTTCTTTTTACAAGCGTCTTTATCTTACATAGCTACAAGAATTTCAAGATCCAACAGGGGTTTGTGCCCTGCCGTTATCTTTTGACCCTGCCTTTGTTGTTGACAACGGCGATCTCGTGTACGGAGGAGAACCTAATAGATATAGGCTCTTTTACGAGACCGTTTCCAAGCTTCAAGTTCCGCTTTACACTACTTTGGGAAATCATGACATCCGGGAGAATGGCCGGACGATATATACGGAGCTTTTTGGGCCTCCCTACTATTCTTTCGACTATTTAAACAACCACTTTATCTTCTTGGATAGTTCAAGAGGTTGGACGGAAAAGACTGCTATTCCTCAAGAAGAGTATCAATGGCTGGAAGCTGACCTGCAAAAAGCTCAAGGGAAACGCATCTTTGTTGTTTCCCATATTCCTCCCACTGACCCTAGAACTAGTATTATACCCAATACATATCCTGAATTAGGTCAATCACAAAAGACCAGCTTATTGCAAAATGAAATGAATAAACTGTGTGGTACAAGCAATATCGACCATGCCTTCCATGACAAACAAGAAGCCGCACGATTTGAAAACCTTATGACTAAATATAAGGTAGATACTGTTTTCTTATCTCACATCCACAGCTTTTTCAGTTTTGTTAAAGATAACGTAAGGTATATCATCACTGGAGGAGCAGGTGCAGAACTTCTTACCAAGGATAGCTATTACCATTATATTCGTGTTCATATTAAAAATGGGGAAAATTATTTAGAGATCGTACAATTGCCATCTCCACCAAATCAGATCGTCGATAGATATTTGGCCGCAGGGCAGATGTTTGCTAGCTCTATTTATAAAGAATATACAACGCTTGTCTTAGCAATCGCTGTTTTTCTAGCTTTAATCATTGGCTGGATACTCTGGATATTCCGCCAAAGATGGTGGTCATATCTTAAACGGTTGGGCTTTGGTTTTATGAAGTAGCTAAATTTTCCATCCATAAGTACAAAGAGATGGTTCGAAGAGGATAATATTATCAAGAAAAGGCCACTATCAAAAATGTCCCATAAAACTAAACGCCCTCCTAACGTTGAAAAATCAGCGTGGGAGGGCATTTCTGCATGCCGATATAACATAATTAGCTTACACTCTCATAGCCAGACCTTTGGCAATCACCGATTGCACAACGGATGAACATCAGCCACCGGCAGGGTTTTTCGTGAGACATTCGCATCCGGTATTTGCCCCTGTATGTCTTTTTATATCGTCCAAGGTAGAGCAACATTGTGCCACTGCTACATGATGTAAGATTTCCTCCTCAGTAACATTGGCACAGTAACAAATGGGAACCAGGGGAGGGACATTCTTAAACCAGATCTTGTTGATTAATTGATTTTGAAGGATTGTTTTCTTTCCGTCTTCAGAATAATAGGCAACTTCACAGTCGGGGGTTCTACACAGGAAAAATTGTTCTTCTCTAACCTCCACACCCGGTTTTATCTGATGCTCGACTGTTATTTGACGTACTTTCTGACCGATTCCGTCACAAACCGGACATGACGGAATAACCTTTGAATTATTGGATAGTCCGATTAGCATGATAACACTCCTTTTTTTCCAAGAATAGGTCACTTATTCCTGTAACCTTTCTATAATTGGACAAACATTATTTTCTCCTTCGGCACATTTGCTCAATAAATCTTGCAAAGCACTTTGGATTTTTTGCAGATCCTGGATTTTTAGCTCTATCTCATTCAGTTTCTGCGTTGCAAATTCTCTAACTTGTTCACAAGTGCGCTCTCCGTTCTCAGTCAAAGCAAGTAATTCTTGAATTTCCGCAAGAGTAAAACCCAAATCCTGTGAACGTTTGATGAACCTAATTCGCTGAACCACCTCAGGAGAAAAAACCCGATAACCGGATTCTGTCCGTTCTGGTTCAGAAATCAATTGTAATCTTTCATAATATCTGACCGTTTCTATATTGACACCAGCTTCTTTGGCCACTTGACTTATTTTGAGTCCCTTCATTTGTTCCCCTCCCATTGACTATTATAAAGTCTGTAGTTAGGTACGGAGTCAAGACTTATTTTACCCTTTCAAGAAAAAACAAGCCGGTCGAAGTCACCTCAACACCGACCGGCATTTGCTAAAAAATTCCCCGCACCTCAACTAACGTCCTGAAATCAATCACGGGTTCCTTATTTTGGATGAATATTATGCCTTTATAACCGTGCTATCCCTAAAGGTAAACTGGACATTATCTTCAGCAAAGACCGTGACTTTATCTATAACCGCAATCCAAAGATCTTCGTCAAACTCAGTCAAAACGGAATCCTGCCCCAACAACGTGGTATGATCGCCGGATGGCTTTTTTCCACATAATACTGAGGAATCTCGCCCTCATTAACCTTTTTCTTTTTGGTGAGGAAATCTACCGTGAAGGTCTTTTGCTGCCGCGTCCCCCTTGTATTTTTCGTTAATAAGGATGCTTTCTACCGTACTGACTTGCCATTTTGATTTACCCGCTGGGGTTGGTATACCTCTTTGAGTAAGGTGTTTAGCTATACCTGATGGGGTCTTACCCTCCAGAAACAGCCTATAAATCAAGCGCACCGTTTTCGCTTCCGATTCCACAATCTTCGGTAGCCCATCTTCACCCTTCATGCAGCCAAGAAATTGACCGTATGGCAGGCTTACCTTACCATCGGCAAACCGCTTGCGTTGGCCCCAGGTCACGTTCTCGCTGATTGAGCGGCTTTCTTCCTGCGCAAGCGAACTCATGATCGTGATCAACAGTTCACCCTTACTATCAAGAGTATAGATGTTTTCCTTCTCAAAGTACACTTCGACTCCCTTTTCCTTAAGCTGGCGGACGGTTGTCAAGGTATCCACGGTATTTCTAGCAAACCTTGATACCGACTTGGTAATAATCAGGTCGATTTTGCCGTCCAGGGCATCGGCAATCATCCGTTTGAAGCCGTCACGTTTCTTTGTACTGGTGGCCGAAATACCCTCATCGCAATAAACTTCAACAAACTCCCAGTTTTCCTTTTCTTGAATATAGCGTGTGTAATAATCAACCTGCGCTTCGAAAGAGCTCAGTTGCTCGTCCTCACTGGTTGAAACCCGGCAATATGCCGCTACCTTTAACTTTGGCTGCTCAGTTAGGCCCTGCCTGATAAACTTGGGTTTGGCAGGAATAATTTCAACATTTCTTGCTGCCATCAATTTTTCCCGCCTTTCGTTCGTATTGTTTGAACACCTTATATCCGTTTAAAAACTGAAAACAAAGCATAGCGTCTTTTCCGACTGTGACTTTTTCGATAACCCCGCGAAAGAAATCAGCATCAAACTTTGTATCCATCAAATCCTTATCAGCCAGCATCCGCTTAATTTTACCGATTTGATAATCAAAATCATCTTAGAAGCCCTCTCGAACTGGAGATATGCTCGCCTTGCTATAAGCTCACTGATCAAGTCTTTGTTTTCTGTGGCTTTTTTAGGTGATGAGAGCAACTCGGATATTTCAGTGTCCAGCGCTTTTATATCCGAGTTGATAACTTGCCGATCCGCTGGCTTGTTGAATAATGGCTTTAAGTCCTTGGCAAGCTCGTGCAATATTTTTACAAAAATATCTTCCAACTCTGTTTCACTTATAACAGGCCGGGCTACATTATTTGCTACATGTTCTTTATAATTCCGGCATTTCCACTCCACTCTATAAACCTCGTTTTTCATTCTAA
>JAJZSC010000291.1 GCA_021849995.1 Bacillota bacterium
TTGGCACTTAAAACCACCTCCATAGATATAATTTATATCTATGGAAACGATTTGTCAATGTTTTTAAGTCTACTGTTTATACGATTTTTATCATTTTCCTAGATATAAAATATCGGGAACTTAGGATTTATATTTTGAGGTGGGCATTGAGGAATACTACCGGATCATGCAGGATAACATAGGCAATTTTAAAGAATTTAGCAAGTTATATATCCGAGTTTATCAAGGAATATGAGAATGATTATAAAGCTTAGAGTTAATACCTGCCGAATAGTAGGTGTTTAATTTCTATCAAAAATTATCAAAAATATATATTTAGATTATCACTTATTCTTCATATCAAACTTCAAGTCCTTTATCAGATGTATAACTGAAATTAGCTATCAAAAGATTATTATACTTATAGAGCTTTGATTTTAACCGCGATAATGATTGGGTTCGAATCGGGACTAACAAGCTATTTGCTTCTATCCATAGTCCATTATCTTTTCTTTTTTGATATTCCTGTAGCAAGCAGTTTGGCAATATTTCTATATTTCCATCTGTTTTTTCAATAATATTTTCCACCCAGTCCTGATGGGCACCAGCAAGCAGACGATTTCCAAATTCTCTAATGTCGGGATGGTAAAATCCTTCTTCAAATTTAGTTTTATCTTCTCCTTGGTAGCCGCTTCCATAAACTCTATCAGCCGCCTTGACCAAATCCCTTTCACTAATTGGATTCTCAAGTTTTTCCAATTCATCAATCGTCAATTGCACCCTACAAGTTGATAAGTGAGAATCGCCGTGACATATACAATAAAGCTTATATGAATTTACTTGTTTTGTAAATACCACTATATTTGTATACTCAGGAGGTGTTTTGCCTAAACGGTTAATACGTCCCATACGCTGAATCAATGCATCAATGGGTGCGGGCTCAAAAAAACCTTGACTAAAATCCACATCGAGGCTTACTTCAACAACCTGAGTAGCTACTAAAACTTTGGGTAAAAATTTGTTTACCAGCTCGTTTTCAATACGATTACGATCTTCTTGATTAAATCGGCTGTGAAGAAGCTTTACATTTTCTGTGGGGAGTTCCTTTCTCAATAAAGAGTAAACTTCCTGAGAAGTTTTTACATGATTACAAACTATGAGGGTTGACGAATTATTGCGAATTGCCTGAACTATTGATTCCATGTTATCCACTATTGACCCATCTCTTATCTCCACAATATGACGTTTTTTATTTAATATCTTTCTATCTTCTTCTTTTACCGGGTCAGGTTCTATAAACGATAACTCCCCCATAGTATTTGTTATCAATCTTCGAAGAAAGGCTGGTAAGGTCGCGGAAAGAAAAAGGCATCTAACTCCCCATTGACTGAGTAATTTTGCAGAGCCCAGAGTAAGCCCAACCATTCTTGGGTCGTAGGCATGAATTTCATCAAATATGAAACATGCGTTAGGGAATTCAGCAAGCATATATTCCCATCCCTTCCCACGTAATGTATAACGTAATATCTGATGAGGAGTACATACCCTTATAGGAAACCATATTTCATGAGCTAAATTAGCAAGTACTTTTGCCGTTTGTTGTCTATCAGGCCGGGATGCAATGTCTTCGTCAGCTTCCAACATGTCATACAAAGCCGCAGTCGCACGATAATGAAGGAGTCCCACAATTTTTTTAGAAAAAATCTTCGTTAAGCGACGATACATGGCATTAATGCTAGCTGTAAAAGGGAGGATGTAAAACAGCCTTCCGTTTGGTCTTTGATTTTTCTGAGCCCAAAGTAGAGCTGCTTCAGTTTTACCCGAGCCGGTTGGAGCCCTTAAAATTGCTGTTCCTTCGTTGTCACCCACACGTTCCTGAAATGGTCTTGGATTTTGTTTCAGTATCGGGAAATAGCCCAGGTCTGGAATGGGCGGAGGAATTTTATGTGAACTTCCTAAATGGTCTGAAGCAATCGTAAGACCCCGAACAATAGAAGCATAAATGCGGTCCTGAAATGAGATAAATTTTCTCTGGCCCCTCTTTCCACTAGTTCTTTCAAGCCATGAAGGATTCAAAGATAATGGCTTAAGTTCATCAATACTGCCCTCTAAATATTTTTGTAAATGTTCACAAATCCTTCTCCATTCATCAAAGAATAAAGCACTATTTTCTTTCCACTCTTGAACCATTTCCTTCCAAACAACAGATTCTTTTCCTGTTAAAGGGATCTGCTCGTAAGGTAGACATCCAAAAACTTGTGATATACCATCTGTTGGTATACTTTTATGGTGAGTCAGTATCGCAAAGATAACAGCAGAAGAAATACCCTCTATGCTTGAGGCAAATGATGCTGAAATAATTTCATGCCTTTTACCCTGCCAATTGTCTTGTTCCCCCCTTAAAACCTTTTGAAAACCGGTTGCTGCCTTTCCAATATCATGTAGTGCTACAGCAAGAAGGACATCTTTTTTTAGCGCTTCCTTTTGTTTCTGCAAGAAAGGTAGCGAATTTAAAAGTAACTGGGCCGCTTTTAAGCAAGCGATAGTATGCTCTAATAGGGTTTCGCCTGAACTTTTTGCCAAAATCTTATCCATTATTCCTCAATCCATTCGTGCAAATAAATTACATAATTATCCTTTTTTAAATCAGAAGGGTGGTATAGGTTGCTCCTTTCAATCTCAAATCGAAGTTCAGTTGTGGGAATCATTGCCTGGTAAATACCAAAAGGGCCAGGTTCCCTGACATAACCCATTTTTGAATTATCCATCCATTCCGGCAATCGTACTACTAAACCAGGAACACCAAGTTGAGGTATTGGAATTAGCGTAGGCCCTATTGCCCCTTTCGACATAGGATAAAGTTCGATCTCTCGAACAAACACAATCCAGGCAATATCCTGGGAGCGGCCGAAACATGGCGTCGCTGCCGGATGTTCAAAGGCAGCCTTAAAGTCAATGTTTGTAACATAAATATCTAGTTTGGGATACCAGTAAACCTGTCTCTTAGAAATACCTTGCCCTTTTGGTTGTGGTTTTAGGCGTCCATTCTTCCTATCTACCATCCATCTTGTGGTTCGTTCTAACTCCAGATCATGGGACTGGCAGTGAAATTCAAAACCAATTCTTATCTCTTTTGGTTTTACAATACGACCGGCGCATGCACTAATCATACCAAGAAGGTTGCTATATGACGGCATAGGTGTGCTTATTTGAGTACCACTAATCGTAAGAGGGTGGCGAAATGAAGAAGTTAACCCTTCCAATCGCACATGTAAAGCTGGAATTGGTTTCATGATAGATATTCCTCAATTCTCCTTGAAACTTCAATAGGTGTTGTAACAAAGATTTCAACTTCTCTTTTGTTGTCCCCCTCTCCAATGCTCACCTTTATTTCGTTTAAATTTCTGACTTCGTCTTCATTCTTCAAGTAACCAGCGCGAATCCCAATTAGAACAGGAGTAACTATACGATCAGCATAATCTTGGATAATCTCTTTGAATGTTTCAACCTTGAAAACAGGTCCTTCTATGTCGTCCTTGAAGAGATGATTAAAAATTGGATTTCCACAGGTTAACCCCGCAAGAACCAACACTTTTGGTGAAACATCTGTCCCAAACTGAGCTTGTTTTGCCCCACCTCGGAGTACAGCAAGGGCTTTGAATAATGCGGATGCCCGTTCTTTAGAAGTAGGCTTAACCTTATCAGTGATTCTATAAACCCTCCCTATCTTGCCATCTTCACTTAAACTCTTATATGGTTCCACCAATGTAATATCCATAATTTTGTTATCACTAATAAGTTTTTTAGCCTTTGATTCCTCAAGTTCAATTCTGTCCCCCAGATTCCAATAAACACCAAGTCTTCTGTAATCAAGGCAAAATATCCCTCGAAGATGGGTATTATAAAAACGAGTTGTATAGGGTAAAGGGCTGCATGGGTTTTCAATAAAATTAATTTCTTTACCTTTTTCTTTAGCTTTCTCTGAAAGAAGATTTCTTAGTTCGTCAAGTTCCTTTTTATCTGCATAGAATTTCGCTTGTTTAACAAAATCTTCGGCAAACTCTTTCAGTCTTTCCCAAACATTTTTCTTTTTGTCTTGCTTTTTTGTTGATACAGTAGAAAGAAATCTCTCCACCTCAGCCTCAGCAAGTGCTGCAGGGTCGTATTTTGACAAATGAACAAAACCTTCATCTTGTCCTCTCCACCCTGCAGAACGCAGGGAGACTAAAAGAGATGCCATAAAAGGAGAAGCTCGCATTACCGACTTTGTTCTACCTGTTACCAACTCTTCTGCCTCATCCTCTTCTTCTGTACTTCTCCGCCCTTGGCCTGCCTCCGCTCTCATGTAGCCAAAAATGTCGTCCTCGGCGAAATCAACAGGATTCAATGCTGCCGCAATCTTATTGACATTACCTTTAGGATTCCACCCAATGGCTTTTGGTTCACTAGTAGGCCATCCTGTTTCCTCTATCAAAGTATTTCTTAACCATCGCTTCCATGCTTGGGCAGAGACATATGGAACCTCATTTCTACCATCCCGAAAAGTTTTTGGAACAGTTACATTCCTGTCTTCACCGTCTCCCAAGCCAGCTCCATTCAAAAATGAGGCATCTGCTTGGATAAGGAAAGTTCCAGCTACATGGGTTAGTTTCTTTTCGCTCATTTTATTACCTCCTCAGTTTTTTCAATATTTTTAAGCCTATAAAGATTAGCAATAATTAAATTCAGCTCAAATAGCCTTTCTGTTTTAACACTTTTACCTTCATTATCAACTAACTCATTCCATTCGTCTTCAGTGAGAGGTTGTATATCTTCAAAAATCCGTTTGGTGAGTTTTTGCTTGAACCAGCTTAGTCCAATATCCTTTCTAACTAGTCTTACTAATATATCCCGTCGGAAACGGTCAAGGCCCCTTTCATTCACATAATCGTGAAAAACTAAATCGATTAACCTTTCTACCCTCAGTGGCATTCCATTTCCTAATTCTTCACTTTCCAATGGTAAAATATCTACCAATATCTTATATTCAAAGATCCACTGAGTCCATAAAAGGCGCATCTGGAAAAGCATTTCTAATGTTATTAATCACGCTAGTTGACGGCAATATCGGAACCGAAAATGACGGGGGCGATTCCCGTTTATCACCGACA
>JAJZSC010000292.1 GCA_021849995.1 Bacillota bacterium
AGATTAAGAAGCGAGGTTCCCAGCGAGGAGAATACTTGGCTTTAAACTCATATAGACCTTTAAAATTATAAAAGTTTTCATAGAGGTAACGCACTGCTTTATCGGCAAAGAACGATGTTTCCTCTTTACCTGCTTGGGACAAGGGCGCCAATCCAAGATTCAAACCTTGCAAACCTTTTTCCTTAAAATATAGAATTGCATTTAAGAAAAGGAAATCCATAATTCCATTTGGCGTATCCCGGCTGAAACGCATCATATCCGGTGAACCTTGGGATAAGTGGTACATGGGGACAAAATTGGCAAAAGCATATACTTTTCCATTTTCTTTTTCTACTGTCAAAAGATGATTTTCTTTTATTTTTTCGTCTGAAAACCAACCCAGGGAAAAAGCCTTTTCATCTCCTCCTTGATAATAAAGCCATTCCTGAGATATTACCTTAGCCTTTTGCACTGTATCTGCGTCTAGGGGAGGTTGATGCCAAACGACTTTGAACCCTTGACGATCAAAGCGGCTTAGTGTATTCCGAAGCTGCTTCCACCTTTTGCCGGACATGTCGAAACTATCCAGCTCTACAACTGCCTCGCTGCCGATGAATAGCTTATTCAATTTAAACTTTTCATAAAGGTCCAGATTATCAGGAAGCACCTGATAGAAGGTCGGATACCAGCCATTTCCGTCACAGTACTTGATAAACTCCTCGATAATTCCATTCAGACCCTCCTTTGGTCCCACCGGATCCCCCAAAACCACAGCTATGTCTCCCACTTGACGATAAGCGATATAGCAGGTGCTCTCCCGATTGATAAAGAGCATCTTATCCTCCCATAAAGTAAAATATATAAGAGAGGATCTGCCATGATTTTTTGCAATAGTTTTTGCCTTTTCCAGATCGCTGATGCGTGTGGTATACCGATAAACAACCGGTCTTAAAAACATGATTACCACCAAGAGCAAGCCGGTTTCCCACATCAGCCAAAGGGAATTAATAAACCAACGAGCATGATGGTTGGTTATGTAAAAATTGGGTATGGAAAGACTGAACATTTCTCTGAATGTATCTGTTAAGTAGACGTAGAAAGAAGGATATATCCCCAAAGGTTTATGTAAAAGATAAAAGCCCATCACGCCATATGCAATATTTATAAGCACAACTGCAGCCAGCATCCTTAACGCTTTTTTAATTATAGGCATATCACTTCTGGCCGTAAAAGAAGGGTATAAGAACAACATAATCCCTATTACTGCACTTATGATAATTGCTTCTTCATAATCCAGACCCTTTAGCATATTAAACAGGATGGAAGCCAACATCAAAGCAAAAGAGAACCACCAGGCAACTTTCTTTCTTCGCCTGATACCTCCGGCAATGAGAATCAGCAAAAATCCCAGCAGGGCCACAATGTGCCGGCTACTGTGAATCAACACCAGGGGCAGTATTTCTTTTAATTGGTGAAATCTGTCGGGAAGAGAAGGCTGCACTGCTGAAACCAGATTCAAAATACCTACCAAAAAGACAAGAATTGTCAACAGAGGTGGACCAAATCTTTCATGTATTTTTACCATATGCGGACCTCCTGCTAATTTTTAGACTTATTAGTCCTGGCAGAATAGGTAGCCAAAAAGTAACAGCTCTGTAGATTAATGCAACCGAAAGAGCGATGCTGAAGGGAACTCCAAGTTGCAGATAAAACCAGGTCATGGAGGTTTCATATATGCCTATCCCCTGTGGGACCATGCTGACCAGCGATAAAACTGTGGCCAGGGCTAAACCAGCCGCCACCAGCCCCGGACTGACATCATATCTGATTATCTTAAAAGCTGTGTATAGAATCAACAAATCTGCCATCTGCATTCCAGCAGCTGCTATAAAGGCAGTCAACAGCCTCCACCTTGATCTGCCCCAACTTTCCGTCAGAAAGATACTTGTTCCCAATCCTTCAATGATTGATTTTTTAAACCTAACCAAAAATTGATGTCGGGGATTAAATTTTTCCTTTATTAGCCGAATAAACAGACGAGAATTCTTAAGGGCCAAAACAAACATGATAAAAGCAGCGGCAATAATGCCCGTAAAGATGCTTAAAGCTACTTCCTCTGTCCTACTCAGTTCACTGTGCAGATATAGATAATAAATTCCCCAAAGAACCACAAAAAGAAAAGCAATATAATCAAGGAGATAAGCAACTGCATTGGTTAGAACGCCAACCTCGGATTTAACTCCATCACGGTTGATTTCGGCAATGAATACTAAAATTCCTGAGGCACCTCCTGAAGGGAAGATTTTATTTACAGTACTGCTTATCAGCGTAATTGCAAATGCCCTAGGAAAGGTCAGATTAGCATTCCAAATTTTTAGTAACTCCTTGTAAACTTGAGCCTGACATGCAAAGAAAAAAATCTCCATGAAAATGGCGACAGCAATAAATCCCCAGCTACCTGTCTTCAGCACAACCCAAGCCTCAGCCAATTCAACCTTGCGAGTCCAAAGTAAAAAAAACAATAAAAGTATTGAGAGAATAATTAAGGTATTACTTTTATTTTTGATTATCTTTGACATGGGCTTATTCTCCTTCTCTTTCAGCAATCCTTGGCATCGGCTTCAAACATCGTATCAAATATTACCAAACTTAGACACTTCATCTCGCATCTTGCTCTGAAGCTTTCACAATAGCAATTCTCCCAAGGACGTCCTGGTTCTATGTATGCTGTGCCTACATTCACTGATTTAAGCCATTTCCTTAGCCTATTGCTGTAAATTCTTCCCGTTTTCACTCCGGATGTAGCAGGGAGACCCTTTTCAGAACAAAGAAACCTGATAAGATATCATTCATCAATGATATTAAGCCATCTTACTCTTCTGCAATTTAAGGTTGTTATCTATAAAACCATAACTCCAGAGATGGTTCTTATACTGGTCTTAGCCTCTGACATCTGCTGTCATTAAGCCAGAATCTCCTTTTCTTCAGCTGTTTCTTCGGGACCTTCAAGCCTTGCTGGCGGCATACTTTGCGGGGCATATCTCCCAAATTTTCTCTTGTTGTCAACACCGGTTTAAAATCCTACTTTTCCTCAATATTTCCTGGAAACCTCCCCCGAATTGAAGTATCGGAAATCTTATACTCTCGTCCGGCTTCACAATAGCCAAGTTTATTATCTCTGAGGTCTGAATACAGCTATCTTGAACTTTCCAGCACGTTTCCTTTTTATGCCAGTTCTTTTGTTCCACCCCACAGACATAAAAATGCACCCCTCATTTACTATTTTCAATAGTGCCTAACATTTGGGGTGCATTTCATTTCTTAGCAGATATTCTTTTCTTTATCTTCTTGTTTATAATGTTGTAGTTGAAGTATACTCAACCTTTATTACATTATCCTTTTGTTTTGCTAGTTTAGCTTTGTTCCCTTTACCATCTTCTAATGATAGTTTTTCAAGTTCGTTCTCTTGAAAAAAATTAACGATAGTTGTTTCTACAAAACCAGCCCAATTTATTTTTTTCTTTTCCTCTTCCAATGTTTATACTATCTCCTTTGCTCAAAATCTTACCTTTGTTATTCTAACCATGCTTGGAGTATAAAGCAATGTATTTTTAAAACTAAATTACGTAAAACAATAAAACGGGTTCAACAATTACATAAGGAACCTGCTACATCTACCCTTCAGCAAGTGCAGCAGGTTCCTTCAACAAAACTTCTCAACATCATTTGGGCTTATCCGCAGGCTCTATTGAAGAAGATATTGGAGCAATAGCTTTCTTTTCAGCCATCTTCTTCTTCTTTTCCCTGTTTTTAGGACTTTTATCTCCCATAGTAACCACCTCCAATCACTTATTAGCTTAAGTATACTCTCTTGCTGATATTACCGCCATCAGCCGTATAGCTGAAAAACCTTGTGGATCGCTTGATAAGTATTCTCACACAACCCTACCTCACTTTTACTAGTTAGAAATGCATATTCCAACCATATACAGCACAGTGAATTCAAACCCTCAACCTCATATTTCCTTACTATAAGTCTTCACGTGCGTTGAGTTGTATCTGCTAATATGATGAATTTGCGACAAACATCAGACAGGGGGAAAGGAATGCACAAGATGGTCGATAAGGAGTATATCAGAAAACTCTTCTTTTTAGAAGATTGGTCTATAAGAAAAATCAGCCGACAGCTTCCTGTATCTCGCCCAACAGCACCCTAAATTACAAGGTGCTCCTCTGGGGTCAATTCAATTTTTAATTATGACGCTTTTGGGAGCTTACTTTCCTTGATCATATCTAGCAAGTTCCAGAATCTTTTTGATTACTGCTAATATTAATTAATTTAACAATACCCCATGCCAGCAAAGCATAAACAATCATAGCAATAATAAGAGTCGGTTCTAACACTGATTGTGTTTCGATACCCTTGGATACAGCCATTCTGAATATACCAATAAAAGGAGCTATAAATAGCTTTGTAATTGAATATATCATCGCTACGAAAGTACTTTGAGGATTTGCTCCGAGGATTTTAAAAATTAGCCGAAATACAAACAAAACTTCTAAAAATCCTAAAATATAATAAATAATTTTTCTAGTCATTGAGTTCTCTTGGTTTTGTTTCATCAATTATCATCCTTCACTTTAAGGTTAACCAGCAAGCTTGAGTGCTGGAAAAAAGTATAGTTGAATTGCCGCAATAAATTCCTCATCCTGATTTGAAATCACTTAACCCTCATTATTTAACAATTAAAAGCGTTCAATTAACTTTTATCAAATCTGCAGAAACGATATAGCGATCTGGAAGATAGCCGGGAGTATTAAAGGGGTAGCAGGTGGTCAGCGTCAAAACAACATGATCAATAGGTACAATTCATCAAAACTACCAATAATAGTATTAGTAATAATGCTATAAATCGCACCTCATTAAAGTTTCTACATAAATTAAATATTCCCCCTATTCAAAATTCTACGTTTTTTTAGTTAATAATAACGGCACAAAGCCTCTAAGAGGTTGTTCGACAATTTCTACTTACCTGATGAAAAGGTACGGTAGATGATTTGCAATACTTCATCAATGATGTGAATGTAAGCCATAAAATTTGGGCTATCTTTCTTATAAGTAGCTATTGTTTCACTAAC
>JAJZSC010000293.1 GCA_021849995.1 Bacillota bacterium
GAACGCCCTTTTACCTTGTTTATAAGGCCGGTCGTGTTCAGCTGAGCGAACCAATTGTAGCCTTTGGCCAGGAGTCAGCAACATACTGACTCCTGGCCGGATGGCTCTTGTTCGCCAATGGAAAGGCTTTGCTTTACAGCTAGGCAGCTTTCTTTGGCGTTCTTTTTTTAGTAACCAGCAACTTGTTTCGGGAAGTAATCGACGAGGGGCTCCTCACGATATACGTCCAGGGTTGTGCAGTGCAGAGCACCACCGAACGGAATAACTTTCTCGTACGGGATGGGTACACAGTTAACACCGAGCTTGTCCAGCTGGTCGAGGTATGCAGTCTCGTGAGCTTCAACGCACATATCCTTCTCACTGAGGTTGAAGGTGTTCATTGAAATCCAAGATTTACCTTCGTACAGACCGGTGAGGTAAACTTTGTTCTTATGAACAAACTCAGGCCTTGCAGCAGGAATGAGTTCCCAGCCGTTTTGCTTGAAGAGGTCGTGGAACTCAGTCTCACGAGGACTCCAGTCCGGGTTGTAGAGGCACAGGCCCGGCTTGATGACGGTCAGGTTCACGTCAATGTGCCAGGGGTGGAAGTTATCCGGCTTGTTGGGATCCATCGGGCTGTCGAACTGAACCATATGGAGCCTTAAGCCGAGGGATGACATCATACGCTTCAGCCAGTTGATACCAGCCTTGTTGGACACGCATGAAAGCTGGCAGAACAGGTCCTTACCAAAGCGGAAGATATCAGCTGCGTCCCAGAGGGGTTCTTTTTCGGTCAGCTGTAATCTTCCTTCATGTAAACGCTGTAACTTTTCTTCATCAGTCCAAACATTTTCCATGTTGTAGTAGTAGTTCTTTTCGTAGGACTCGTCGGTCAGCATGGGCTTAGGAGCTGAGAAGTGTACAACTTCCGGATCCTCTTTGAAGTACCGCTCAAAAATCGGGCGGAGGTTAAGGCTCTCCCAATACCGTGAACGGCGGCAAGTGGTAGCCTCAACGATGTAGTTACCATGAATCATGTTGACGTCACGGACGTTGTTAACGCCGTGGCAGTTCAGCTGGGTCCAATACGGGTGTGAAACCGGCTTGTTCAGCATAAAATCTGCAATTTCGATACGCTCAACGATAGCACCGAACTTCTCGATTTGCTTCTGGAAGTAGTTCATTTGCTCATTGGCAGCATCTACTTGCTCTTGCGGGAACGGTCCCCACTGACCCAGCGGAAATCCGCCCAGGGGAAGGTCATACCACCATGCAGGTTCTGGAGCCGGTACGTTGGTGCCTTCCGGTCTACCAACAATAACGCGCTTGAGTGTACTCCACTCGTTCCATGACTGGACAATCTTAGCCATTTGTAAATCCTCCCTTGTATAATTTAATTTGTTAGCGGGTCTTTCGACAGCTTGCCAACATTTTAATTCATTTTTTAATACTACTTAATACCCTTTTTCTTGAGGAAATCTCCGATTATCATATCGAAGGTAGGCAAGCCAATTTCCTGAGAGTCATAGTAAACCCTAGTGTGAGGCTTGTTAATTTTAATCAGCCTAGCCATATCGATAGGAGTAGCGGAAACCACTGAATCACAGTCTACACTGTTGATAGTGTCTTCAGTATCTTGCAGCTGTGCCGGGTTGTAACCAATGGCCGGCAAGAGTGCACCGATGTGCGGATAGAGAGCCAAGATGTCGGCAATTTTGCCTACAGCATTGGGCTTGGGATCCACAATCTCGGCAGCGCCGAAACGCTTTGCAGCAATCATACCAACGCCGTATTCCATTTCACCATGGGTAAGGGTGGGGCCGTCTTCGATGACCAGCACTCTCTTGCCCTTAATGATATCAGGATTATCAACCCTGAAGGGAGAAGCGGTGTCTACCACAGTAGCATTGGGGTTTAATTTTGCAATGTTGTCGCGAACGATTTGGATGGCTTCCGGAGCTGCGGAGTCAATCTTGTTAATGACCACTACGTCAGCCATTCTCAAGCAGATTTCACCCGGATAGTAGGAGAGTTCGTGGCCCGGACGGTGTGGGTCAGCAACTGTGAACAGCAGGTCAGGCTCGAAGAAAGGATAGTCGTTGTTACCGCCGTCCCAAACGATAACATCGCATCCCTTAGGATCTTCTTCAGCAGCTTTCAGGAGAGCCGGGTAATCAACCCCAGCGTAAATAACGTTTCCGCGTATTACGTGCGGCTCATACTCTTCTTGCTCTTCAACGGTACAGTTGTACTTCTTGAGGTCGCTCAGTTCTGCAAAGCGCTGAACTTTCTGAGCTACCAGGTCACCATAAGCCATGGGGTGACGGACTGCAACAACCTTGAGGCCAGCTTCGTTAAGAACTTCGATAACCCTTCTGGTGGTCTGTCCTTTACCAGCACCGGTTCTGACTGCACAAATGGCGATAACCGGCTTTTTGCTCTTCAGGGTGTTGTTCTTAGGTCCAATCATGGTGTAGTTGGCACCAGCAGCCTGGGCAATAGCACCAAGACCCATTACATGCTGATAGGAAACGTCACTGTATGCGAAAATTACATCGGTCACATTCAGTTCCTTAATCAGCTTGGACAAATCCTTCTCAGCATAGATACGGATACCATCGGGATACAGTTTTCCTGCCAACTCAGCCGGATACTTTCTGTCGTCCATATCGGGCACTTGCTCAGCAGCAGTAAAACCCACTACTTCGTACTCAGGATTATCCCTGTAGTACATGTTAAAATTGTGGAAGTCCCTTCCACCGGCTCCGATAATGAGCACTCTTTTGTTTGACATAACTCATCCTCCTTAGTCCCTGATTATTCAGGTCTTAATAAAATTTAAACTGGCTTGAACAAGTGACAGTCACAAACGCCAGTATTCAAGCCTTCAGTGCGCAATAATAACGTATCCCACCTCCTTAAAAAATATTCCTAGATTCTAGAAAACTCTATCTCAGTCTCCATCAGAACATTTAATTTGATATCGCTTGAGCAGGTCAGCATGTAACTTTCAGAAAGACATAAAAAACCCGGCTTAATATCCGATTAAACTTTTCGGATAAGCAGCCTCTCAAAATAATTAGAGGAAGGCAGACTCGGATTCAAGGCCCTCACTGCACACCCTCATATAAAAAGCACTCTTATGTATTCGACAGAAGGACCTATTCTCCTTCTTAATGACTCATTTTAAATATCTGACCTTGGATCGGGAGAATTAAAACGGTCTCCCTTATTTAATATCAAACCAATTATACTACACGAACCCCGGAATACAAGTGTCTTCCGGGCCGTAAAAATCCAGTTATGATATTCTTTCATCATTTTTCGCTCCTTAGCGCACCGGGATGCGTTTTCCCCCTTTGGCAAATGCGCTCTGCTATGGCAAGGTATTGACAGTAAAGGCATTGACAGGAAGCTCTAAAAAAGATTTGCTACTTTTAATCCAGTCCTTAGTAAGTTTGTAAAAAGCCTAACCACCGAAACTCTCTTAATAAGGAAACTTTTACAAAAAAGAGGCTGCCGAGGCCACTCCCCCTTTCATAAAAAAAAACAATAAAGTCCTTTTCCTGACAAGAAGTCGTTTACTTCAACTTGGAGGTGAGTGCTTTCTCAACAGCATGTAACGTCTCCCATTTTTTGCAGAAACAAAACCTGACCTGAGTATTTCCCTTTTCCTGAGCGGAATAAAAAGAAGATCCTGGTACCGTGGCTACCCCAGCCAGTTCGATTAGCCTGCGGCTAAAAGAAAAAGCATCTTGGACCGAAAGTTTTCTCATTAAATCAGTAGTGTCTGCGATAATATAATAGGCACCCTGAGGCAAATATGGCTGGAATCCCACCTTTTCCAAGAGTGAGTAAAGAAAACTGCGAGATTCAGAGTAATGTTTTTGCAGGTTTTTATAATATTCACTTGGAAATGATAACGCTGCAGCAGCTGCATGCTGAAAGGGTGTGGGCGCGCCAACTGTTAAAAAATCATGAACTTTACGAATTCGACGGGTTATATTTTGATGGGCAATGGCCCAACCCACACGCCAGCCGGTAACTGCGTATGTCTTTGATATAGAGTTAATGGTGATGGTCCTATCCGCCATGCCCGGTAGACAGGCCATTGAAATATGCTTTGCATCCTCAAAAAGAATGTGTTCATAAATCTCATCGGTAATGGCATAGCAATCCCACTTGATACAAAGGGCTGCAATTTCCTTCATTTCCTCCATGGAAAAGACTTTGCCAGTGGGATTATTCGGTGTATTAATAATAATTGCCTTTGTTTTTTCATTAAAAGCACTGGCAAGTTCTTCAAAATCATATTTCCAGCTCGGAGCGTAAAGAGTTACATAACGGGGAACGGCCCCGGATAGGATGCCATCGGGTCCATAATTTTCGTAAAAAGGTTCAAAAAGAATGATTTCATCACCCGGATTGATAATTGCTTTCAGAGTTGCAATCATTGCCTCGGTGGCTCCGCATGTAACCGTAATATCGGTTTCATGGTTACATAAAATCTTATTGTAATCCCAAGCCTTCTTGCTGATGGCCTCACGCAACTCTGGCTCACCGTAGGTCACCGGGTATTGGTTGCGCCCCCCCTGAATGGCTGCAATTGCGGCTTCTTGAATGGCCTTTGGGCTTTCAAAATCAGGAAACCCCTGGGAAAGATTATACCCGCCCGCAGCATTGCAGATTCTGGTCATTTCCCGGATTACCGACTCTGTAAATGTTTCTGTTATTCTTGATAGTTCTTTCATTATTTCCACCTGCCCACAATTAAAAGTTGAAACCACTGCAATAATGATTGTCTCATTAATTTGCCTTCAATTTATCACAATAAACCCCTTTTTTCCATAAATCAAAACTGTCTAGATAAGCAAAAATGCTTTTTTATATGCCATTCATCGTTTAGCAGAACCGGTGGCAGGCCACAAAATGGTCCTTTCAAATTTCTCTAAGGGAGGGCATTTCTTCGCAACAAATTTGTAATGCAACGGGGCAACGAGGGGAAAAGGCGCAGCTGGGATGAGAATTAATGGGGCTAGACACATCACCGCCAAGGACAATTCTCTGCCGTTGGATTTCAACGTCGGTTTCGAGCACAGGAATTGCAGAAATAAGCGCCCTGGTAT
>JAJZSC010000294.1 GCA_021849995.1 Bacillota bacterium
ACTGTAGAGGTAAAATTATCCTTTCCCACCTGAGGCAAAGGTAGAATATAGTAAATTGAAACTCGAGCAAGAGGGGGGTCCCTTTATGGATTATGCACGATACGTAGTCCAGCCAGGCGATACAATTTATAAGATCGCCAAGGCTTATCAGGTGGATATGCCTGAGTTAATCCACCTCAACCATTTGAAACATCCCGACCGTATTTACCCTGGGCAAGTACTTCTCCTTCCAGTTGCGGAAAGCACTGTTCCAACGCCAGGAGAAATTCCCGAACCAAACTTTACCTACGCGATGTGGCTTTTCGACGTTTACGCTGGTAAAGATTCCGAACTTTCTGCAGTTACAACCTATTTATACCAGGCAGCGGTACTCGACCGTCCCGAATTTGATGCCTTATTAAGACCGATAGCCTATGACGAATTACGTCACGTTGAATTATTAGGGATAGCTTTAAGACACTTAGGGGTGGATCCCCGTTATGGCTCATTTAGTAAAGGACATTGGGTGGATTGGCGTGCCCGTTATCTGAATTATACAACCGAACTCTGCGCCTTGCTTGACCTGAATATGGAGGATGAAGCTAAAGCTGTCCAACATTATAATGACTTGTCCCAAAGGATTCCGATTCCTGAGATTCAGGCTATCCTCTGTCAGCTAGCAGCTGATGAACAACGCCATTACGAATGCTTTGCCCTGGCTAAACAGCAATTCTGCTGTATAGAAGTTTGCCCAGCACCCTCAGCTCCGACAGCTCCGGTACCTGAGGTTCCGGAAAACGGACCAGTTGGTGGTTTAGGCTAGTTTTCAAACTCCGGATATTTCGTTATACTTAAAATAAATGTCAACCCTAAAATAAGGCCGTTGCGTTTTCACGCAGCGGCTTTTACAACGCCAATAGATACTGCCCTTATCTTCTCATCTGAACCTGTCTTCTCAGCACTTTTTGCCTTATTAGTCGCCGGAGAGGTTTTTTCCACAACTGGCCTAATTGGTGCAGCCTTGGTTTTGGCCGGAATGCTGATAGCTTAATTTAGTGGAGCCCAGGAAACCTTAGCAGAGTCAAAATAAACATAAGATAAAATCCACCGCCTAACATAAGGCTGCTTGGAAGTATAACCTGTCTCCGCCTTAACATCAGATAGGGAAGTGCGCTAGACCCCAGGGCCAGGATACCGCTCAAGAGCGCTAACGGAGTTAGTCTCCAGGAAGTAAAAGCAATCCCCAGGGCTGGTATGATAGAGCTTTGAAAAACCATAGCACCGGTAATATTTCCAAGGGCCAGTGTATCTTTCTCACGCCTTAACCAAAGTATACTGTTAAATTTCTCCGGAAGCTCAGTTGCTATAGGCGTAACAATAAGTGAAAGGACAAATACAGGAATCCCGGTTGAAAAAGCTAGGGACTGAACGGAGTCAACAAAACCGTGGGCTCCTACGACAATGCAGAAAAGAGATAGTAACAATTGAAGTACAACTACTGCTAAAGACGGGTGTTCTGCTCCCCTTGCTAAATATAAGGATGATAAATGCTCATGTTCTTCAAAACCATGATTAGATTTAAGAGTTTTAAAAACATAAAAACAGTAAGTTGCAATTAGAATCGCTACTACAACTGATTTAAGTTCTTTTACAGGTAAAAATGATGTCAGAATCGCTGTACTATAAACCACTATAAAAAATCTCAAATCTCGTTCAATAATTTGTGGGTTTAACAAAAGCGGGCGATTGGACCGGCGAAAGATTAACACTGATAAACCGGATACAAAGAAGGCTAAAGTTGCCAACATGAAGGGAGCCCCAAGAATGGCGCCGATTCCGATATCCATACTTTCCTCTCCTGAACCGTTTCCAAGAAAAGCAATTACCGGCACCATCGTCTCAGGCAGAGCTGTCCCGACTGCCGCTAAAACACTCCCGACTGCACCTGGGCCAAGGCTAAGCTTTTTACCTAACCATTCAATTCCGTTAGTAAAACCTTCAGCAGCCAAGAGTATAATGCCAAGGCTCATCAACATGATTGCCAAGTCTTTCAAACTTTTCGCCCCTTTTGTGAACAAGGCTCCAGTCTCTGAATTTTATTAGGCATTTATCGCCAAGAAACAGAGCCTTGGACTAGAATTTAACTAATGTATATTCACAATGTGAACTTCTGATATCAAACAAAGCAAAGAAAAAATTAGAGGGAGGTACTCCAGCATTTTGGAGTACCTCCCTTTTATCCGGAACCCAAGATTCAGACCTTGAACCTTACCACCAACGAGTTTAATTTATCTGCAAGGTTTAGGAGTTTTTCAGAAGAACCACTTACAGTACTAAGTGAGCGAGTGGTATGCTCAGTACTTGCTGCTATTTGTTTAGCACCTACAGCACTTTGAGCCATCGTGACAGCCACTGCTTGTATCGAGCCATTTACATCATTCAAGGTCTTAAGTACATGACCACTCATATCGCTGCTTTGTTCCGAGAAATTATGAAAGGCGTTGGCGTCCAGTTTATACTGATGACCCATCTGGACGAAAGTATCATAATCTTCGCTTACGTTTTCAGTTAGAAATTCTAATAATTCTTTTGACCCTGAAACAAGATCACTAATAGTCTTCTCCAACTGAGAAGTAAGCCTTTGAATGGTTACAACTGTTTCAGATGATTCCGCGGCTAACTTTTTAACTTCATCTGCAACAACTGAAAAACCCCTCCCTTGCTCTCCTGCCCTTGCAGCTTCGATGGCAGCGTTTAAAGCCAAAAGATTGGTTTGCTTAGCTATACCTGAAATCCCCTCTGCCAGCTTTGATATTTCCTGGACTACTTTTGCCTCCAGGATAGCTTGAACCACCCGTTTCTCAATTCCTTCTACTACAGCGGCTGCTTCTTCACGATCATTATTTGCTCTTTTATCTAAAGCCTCAGCCCGCTCCTCTACTTCCTTGGCCGTGCGTGCCCCATCTTCAGCTTGTAAATTTAAGTCAGATAAAGATAAAGCTATTTTATTGCTGGCTGCTTCGATCTCTTTAGTCGAGGTAGAAATCGTATCGAAACCAGCGGACATTTGCTCGGTAGACGCAGAAATCTCTTCAATATTAGCCGAGGCAGATTGAATCACACTCATTAGCAGTTGACTAGACTCTACGAGTTCTTTGGCAGATAAAGATATTTCCAAGACCATTGATCTCAGCGATTTTTGCAGATTGTGCATAGCCCTGGCGATATCCCCTATTTCATCATTAACTTTCAAAAAATGCGATTCAAAATTAGCGGTAAAATCACCGTTACTCATAAGATTTAGATGGTTCTTTACTTGTATAAGGCCTTTAACCAGTACTCCGGAGATAATACCAACTAAAGCAAGACCAATAACTAGAATTATAAATGAGGCTAATAAGATACCGGTTCTGATAGAGGATAAAGACGCCAGTAATTCCTGGTGTGGAGCATTAACTGCAACCCGATGAATCGCTTTCGAAGCAGTGTAATATAAGATATAACCTAAAACGGAGCAAGTAATTGTGAGTACTGTCGCGAGGTAGATAATTAGCTTCATTTTGAGACTCTTCATCTTTTTATTCCACACTCCTTTGAGCGGCTTAAATACTCGCTCTTTCTCGGAAATAAAACAAATATTCCCCAAAGATAGTAGATATTCCTGCTTTCTGGTAGAAATTTCGAGTTAATTTTTTACTCCAGAGGTTTATTTCTAACTTCCGTGGGTTATTTCTAGTTTGTTTGATTTATTTCTATTACCTGTTCTATAGCTTCATGCAATTCATCCACACCGAGACCAGATTCAGCAGAATACGGCAAAACCAAGTGCCAATCAGAGATGTCAAAGGCCTTAGCGATAAGCGAAAGATGCTTTGCCCATTGCCCCCGCGAAATCTTATCTGCCTTAGTTGCAACAACCAAGGTTGGAACTTGAGCTTTGATTAAAAACTCATGCATTTCTTTATCCTCAACACTTGGCTCATGACGAATATCTACAACCTGGATCACAGCCCTTAGATTTACTCGCTTCGAAAAATAAGTCTGCATCATCTGGCCCCATTGATCTTTTAATTGCTTGGAAACCTTGGCATACCCGTAACCAGGTAAATCAACAAAGAACCAAGTGTTATTTACCCGGTAAAAATTTAAAGTTTGAGTCTTACCAGGTGTTGCTCCTACCCTAGCTAAATTTTTTCTGTTCAGGAACTTGTTAATCAAGGACGATTTTCCGACATTAGAACGTCCTGCCAAGGCAATTTCAGGCATGCCTGCAGACGGGTATTGCTCTGGCTTTACAGCCGAACCCACATATTCAGCGCTTCTAATTATCATTTTATAACCTCTTATTTTAAATATTGAAAAGCCCGACACTGACTAGTCCGGTTAACCGGCATAATCCGTTCGGGCCGTCAAAAGACATAATAGATACTAGGATTAAGATATTGGCCTCCTGCTTGCCGGCTCACCAATTGGTATCTCAGCCTGGCTCAAGACAGAATGAAGAGGCAAATCCCGAAGATACTTCTCAGATTCTGCTACAGGAAGTAAAGCAATGGATAATACTTCTTCCATTCTGCTCACGAAATGGAAATCCAAAAAACCGCGGGTTGATTCAGGAACCTCTTCAAGATCTTTCCGATTTTTTTCCGGAAGGATTATAGTTTTTATTCCTGCCCGGTGTGCCGCCAGGACCTTCTCCTTCACCCCTCCGATGGGCAAAACATTTCCCCTAAGAGTAATCTCACCGGTCATCGCCACATCCGAATGAACTGCCCTTTTAGCAAGAGCAGAGGCCATCGCTGTGACCATTGTAATCCCGGCAGAAGGTCCATCTTTAGGAATAGCTCCCTCAGGGACGTGAATATGCAAATCAACTTTTTCGTAAAAGTCTTCCGGTATCCCTAATTCCCTGGCATGAGACCTGACAAAGGTCCAACCTGCATAGGCCGACTCTTTCATCACGTCTCCCAGTTTACCGGTAAGGGTCAGATTCCCTTTGCCAGGAAGCGGTGTAACTTCTATCGTTAGGACATCTCCACCGACCTCAGTGTAAGCCAGACCTGTTGCAGCCCCAATCTCAGGTTCCAATGCAGCACTTTGGAAATGATAACGAGGTGCGCC
>JAJZSC010000295.1 GCA_021849995.1 Bacillota bacterium
CTCAAATGTTCAAGCATGATATTGTTGTAGTTGACTCTCAAAATCTTTCAATGGGTCAAGGTTTGATGGTTTTAACGGCAGCTGAATCCGTTTTGAATGGGGCAACCAAAGAAGAAGTTTTGCAACATTTAGCAAATGTAGGGAAAAGGATCCACACTTTTGCGCTCCTACCTTCGCTGAAGTACATTGCCTTAAGCGGTCGGTTGAATAAGTTTTCGGCCAACTTAGCAGATACATTAGATATTAAACCAATACTGACGGTTCAAGGTGGAAAGCTAGAAATTGTGAGTCGACAACGCACTTCCAAAAAAGCCATTGATAAAATGCTTGAATTGGTCAATTTATCTTGCGACGGGAAAACCATTAAACGAGTAGCGATTATTCATGCAAACAACCCTGAAGGAGCCCACAATTTACAAGAGAAAGTAAATTCAATTGCTCCAGATGTGAATCAATATATTATAGCCGAATTTACACCTGGTTTGTCCATTCATACAGGTCCTGGAACAATCGGACTTTCAATTTTGACTGACGGTCAGGTAGGCTAAGGCACCTGATTTTATAAGTGCTTATAGGACGAACTGATTACTTGAATATAGTCACAACTATTTTAATAATCGGGGCTCTCACGACACAAAAGTGAATCATTAATTTGAAATTCATCGCAATCCACTGTTACTATGGCAGTTAGTCAAACAGATGTGGAATGGCTTGAACGATTTAAGTTAAAAAGTAAAAATTCAAATACTATAGTTGAGAAGGTGATAATCCAAAAAGATCGCTCTTTAGAGGTTACGATCCGATTAAACCTCCTACAGCTATTCAACAACGTTCTAGTGCAGCCTTAGTCCTGTAGGCCGAAACTTATTACTGTCAGCTATTATGTCACATTCTATTGGCTCAGATAGCAACTTATTGATATTTATTGAGATGTCGCCAAGGATCTGAAAAACGGCGATGTGTTCTTTGAACCTATTTACCGATACATAGAAGAATCATCTGCAACAGATCCAAGGTGGGAGAAATTGAGGAGCTTAATATCTCCTTAGGCGGGTTTCCCCTAAAAACTTTCTACGATGATAAAATCTCAAGCATTTTTTAATTGCATTTAGATTGATTTTGCGTTTTTGGACATTAAATTAATTCTTCAACTATGTTATTATCTAACGAGATATATACAAAAATACTTATATAATAATAACAAACGAGGTAATAAGATGAAACGAATTGGATACAAACAATATATTGCGGAACTTATTTTCCGCTTACCCTATAATATTCCAATTTATACAGAGGATATTGCATTTAACCTTGCTGGTCACTTTAATATTGAAGTAGGTCAAGCAAAGGCTCTTGTAAATGTAAACTTACCCCGGATTGCAGATAACTATGATTTAGTGAGGTATCAGAAAGGAATATACTATAAAGCTCAAAACACTCCTTTCGGAAAAACTAAACTCAATCCGGCTCTCATCAATCGTGATCGTTACACACAAAAAGGCGGGGTGGTTACCGGTTATGAGACTGGAGCATCTTTTTTGAATCAGATTGGGCTTACGACCCAAGTCCCAAAATATAAAAAGTATGCAACCAATGCATTTAACCAGTTTGGAGGAAAAGAAAATAAAAAGGTAATGGTCATCATTCAAAAGCCACGAACTCACATAACGGAAGACAATTATCTCTATTTACAGTTATTGGATGCAATTACGAATAAAGATAAAGTGACTTTTGATGTTCCCCAACCTGAGAAGATTATTCTTGATTATATAAAAGCCAGGAAACTCGATTTTATTAAACTAGTTGGGTATGCTGGAATATACTACAATAAAGATACCCAATTACGAATCTGTAAAATTGCAGTAGTCGGTTTATGATGAGGCTCCACTTAGATCAACCTGTGGTAGAAACTCTTTTATTCAGCGAATCAGAGGGTTCAGGTATTCGGGCGGATATTCTTGAAAAAGATTGTTCCACTACACTAATTCTCACTGAACTAACGAATAAACAGATCGAGCCTTTGCATATTTTAAAGGAGGGACCTCATTTTACAAAGCAATCGGCAACTTTACGAGGTATAAAAACTCACATGATCAATAGACTGCTTGGGGAATAATCGGCAATTTTTTTGCAGTTCCGAGAACCAGGTATGCAGATTTATTTATTTTATTAAACCCCAGCTTTTGGTAATACTTGCCCAATTTTATTGCTTCAATTGAATCTTTTTTTGTTTCAGAGCGTTGCCAATCAATATAATTCTGTTTTATATGTGAAGAAGCAAATGTAAAGGGGGCGGGTTTTATTGCCACCACGCTTACACCCTTGGAAAAGCGTTGAATAAGATTTCGCAGAACTATTAATCCAAGATTATTTCCACGGTATTCTGGGCGAATTCCTATTCGATCTATAATTAATACATTGTTTCCACTAAATACAAATTCTGATTCCAGAAAATCTATTAGTTCGTTAGTGAATTCTTCGTCGTCAAGATTGACAAAACTTTCGAAGAATTCAAACGTCTCAGCATCACAATCGTACACATCAAAAAGGGATGTCCCATTTTCTGTAGCGGAATTTGCGTCAATGTGTACCATCCGAAAAGCTCCAATAATTTCTTCGCGCTCATTAGCATCGTCATCCTCAGGGGAGTAGTAAATGAGCCCATCAAGGTAATTCACATAATCACTTGGATCTTCCAAATCCAACGGGGTTCTACTAGGCTCCATCCCTATTGATATTCGGCTTAATAAATCTGACGTTTTTGTAGAATCCATTTAAAGCTCCTTCAGCCTACTAAAAAATATGAATTTATCGATGTGATTTCATTAGTTAGATGTTAGTGATTGTAAAAAAGTGGTGAATTACTAATGGTCATCGTTTTAATACTAACTAAAAAAACTTATTGATCCAAGGTGGGAGAAATTGGTTGAATAATATTAGCTTGATGCTATTGGAAAAAGCGGATGAGGAGATTCTTGTAAATCGTTACAAAAGGATAAAAGAGACGATAAATGAAATAGTTCTACCAATTTGCGTGATGAAGATACTGATAATGGAGTAAAATAATGCAAATTAACCTTTACATTTCCGGTTGAAAATTGGTTTATTGAAATAACTAGGATGCTTACCGCAGACAATCAAATTGTAATTACACCAGATACTTGGATCATTTCAGATACACATTTCTTCCATGAGAACATTGGAAGATACTGCAACCGTCCGGAAAATTGGCAAGAATTAATTTTTAAAAACTGGAATGAATTGATCTCCCCGAATGAAACCGTCTTACACCTTGGCGACTTTGCATTGGGGAAAAAAAACAATTTCGATCTGTTAATCAGTATGTTGAATGGAAGGTTGTTTTTAATCCAAGGTAACCACGACCGTCTGAGTCAAACTTATTGCGAAACCCATGGCGTGACCCTGATTAAGGATTCAATACAAATTGAACTGGAAGATCGATTGAAGCTGATCTTTTCACACCGTCCTATTGTTCCGCTTGAAGAAGGATGGATTAACCTTCATGGTCATATCCATAATGTCCCTCCACCCCCTGAAGGTTCCAATCTGGGTCCTTATCATATCAACATGAGTGTTGAGGTCAAAGAATACCGTCCATGGCGGCTAAAAGACATCATTAGTCACTTGTTATAAATAATCATAGTTGCTGCGCAAACATTCAGAAGACCTCAATTCGTATACTTTTTAAATGCCCACCCTACAAACAATTCAAAGAAGCATTGTGATACAATCAATAAGGAAATCTTGGTTATCATAATCGCGATTTCCTTATGTGCATAATAAAGGAGGACAAAATGTTCGTAAACCGCCTTTCTGAACTTGATTTACTTGAAAAACGTTTCGTATCTGGTAAAGCCGAATTCTTTGTTCTCTATGGTCGCCGACGGGTGGGCAAGACTGAACTAATGGCCCGTTTTTGTGAGGGAAAGCGTGCTGTTTTTTTTGTGTCTGATTTAGGCTCGGAAATCTCGCTACGTACGGCCCTCTCCAGTGCCATCAATGCAATAATATTTGGTCCTGGTCAGATGGATGCCGTTTATTCCAGCTGGGAAGCGTTATTTCAAGCCTTAGGTCAAGCAGCTCAGAAAGAGCGCTTGGTGGTAGTGTTAGATGAGTTCCCTTACATGGTTACTGCCCACCCTCCACTGGCTTCAATATTGCAAAAATCCTGGGACCAAACCCTCAAAAATTCACAAATCATGCTTATCCTGTGTGGATCGTACATCGGAATGATGGAAGAAACCGTTCTGGGTTACCAGGCACCACTCTACGGCAGACGGACAGCCCAATACCTGCTAGAACCGCTGCAATTTAAAGATGCCCACCTGTTTTTTCCATCCTTTCCCAATGAGGATCAAGTACGTGCTTATGCGGTGTACGGTGGTACACCGGCGTATTTGCACACTATTGAACCTAATAAAACACTTAAAGAGAACATCCAGGACAATATTCTCACCAGAGGCTCGTATTTGTACGATGAAGTGCGTTTCATCCTGCAACAAGAGCTACGGGAGCCCCGTAATTATTTTGCGATTCTTCAGGCATTAGCGGCAGGGAAAACGCGATTGAATGAAATCAAACAAGCTACTGGATTAGATGGTGCCACCGCATACTTAGATACATTGCAACAGCTTCACCTGATTGAACGGTTAGTGCCGGTGACCGAAACACAACCACAAAAGAGCCGGCGGGGAATTTATCGCTTGAAAGACCATTACCTGCGCTTTTGGTTTCGTTACGTCCACCCTAATCGCTCACAGCTTGAACGAGGAGGAACATCTTCCATCCTAGAGAACCAAGTGCTTCCTGAAATCGATCACTTCTCTAGCCTGGCTTTTGAAGAGATTTGTCAGCAATATTTTTGGCAGAATGGACTATCTGGAAAATTATCTTTCCTGCCTGTCAATATAGGTCGTTGGTGGAATGCCAACGAAGAGATTGATCTGGTCGTGGTTGGGGAAAAAGATGCAATTCTTGTTGAGTGCAAATGGAGTAGCCAACCTGTTGGGACAAATATCTTGGCTGACCTGGAGAGAAAGGCATCGGTCGTCCAACGAGAATTGGTTGAC
>JAJZSC010000296.1 GCA_021849995.1 Bacillota bacterium
TTACTTACTTTTAGAGGAGGTTGTTGTAGTTTGTTTAAACATATCAAGGATATGGAGTACACAGTTCATGTAGACAGACCGGACCCAAGATTCGCAGTTTTGCTCCTTGAGCAGTTTGGTGGTCCACATGGTGAACTAAAGGCTGCGCTTCAGTATATCTCCCATAGTCTCGGCTGTAATGATCCAAAGATTAGGGATCTGCTTCAAGATATAGCAGCAGAAGAGATGAGTCATCTTGAGATGGTTGGGGAATGCATTGCGATGTTAATCGGTCCTACAGATACGATATCAAGGGATTTCCCTGCCATGCATTTGGCTTTAGTAGGAGGAGGACCATTACTTAAGGATTCGGGAGGAGCACCCTGGACAGCCCAATATATAAACTCTACAGGTGATTTAATTACGGATTTGTCTTCTAATGCTGCGGCAGAGCTAAGAGCTAAGTTAATCTATGAGCGGCTGTTGCAACAAACTGATGACGCAGGGGTTAAAGACATGATTCGCTTCCTCTTAAGTAGGGAAGAGTCTCATAATTTCTCGTTCATGCAAGCCATTGAGACGTTAGCGGGTAGCGGAGTGATGAAGGATTTCCGTGATTCTGACTTCTCCAAGAAATATATGAATTTGTCTACTGGTCAGGGCGACAGTCGCGGTCCTTGGAACCAAGGCAACGAGTTTCAATATGAAACGAATCCAAATCAGCAATATGGTGGACCTGCTCAATATGGCAAAGATCCACAACCAGCCGGAAACCGTGAAGTTACACCTGGTTATAACGACCATGCCAGGAACAATCCGAACTATAATCAGCCAAAACCTCCGAGCCCTCAAACCCCACAGCATTAAGGAGCAATTACAGAACGGGGATGTCCGTATAATAGTCAGGACATCCCCGTTATTATTATTTTGATGAAATTAAAACAGAAGAGGCTAACACTAGGCTGCTTACCATACTCCAATCGCCATGACAAATATGAATACCACCCTAGAGTACATATATAAACCCTAGGCAATTCTTCACTTAATAATTGGTTTAGTCAGTTATTACTCATGGTAATGATGGTCCGCATGGTTATGATTATGATTATGTTTAAGCCGATATTTATGGCTGTGTCCATGATTGTGAGAAATATCTGAAGAGTGTGAATGATTATGATTTGAATCGGAATCATGATGGTGAGAGTGTCCGAGCAAATGTGCTAATACATGCTCTTTTTCCGGAATGGTTTCTATCCAGCCGTCATTAGCATCATCCTTTAAATCAAAAGCCTTTACATATGGTTTAATGTCTAGCAAAGGGGTATTGTTGTGAACATCGATATTTGAGATTAGTACTTCATTTCCCTCAACCCCTTTAAGTTCTACAATACTAAGACCAATAGGGTTAGGGCGATTCTCGTTCCGGCTTGCAAATACACCTACACTAATTTCTGAAGCCCAGGATTCGGTTAAAACGGATTTAAAGTTGTTTTTTACTTGATCCAGATAATAAATAACAATAATGTACTTGAATTCATTAAGCCTTGTTAAACCTTCGAGATACTCAGGATCAAGTTTAAGCCAAAACTCTCCTTTAGCATCTTGAACTGGTTGCTGAGGAACAGGTAATCCAGGCAAATAAGGAGTATGAATTGATCCTATTTGTTTAAAGGTAATATCCATTTTATCCCTCCAGTGATTAGATTACCTTAATCAGTTGATATATACCGTCGTGCTGCTGTTTTAGTTGAATTTTTACTATTCTTAGTTAGAGGAATTATCCACAGATTCAAGGATTATTCGATGGTTTAACAAAGTCATGTCCTTGATTTTGGCCATCAAGAACTTTTGTGTCCCGAAAATGTCAACTAGTTTAAGGCCTTCACCGTGTGGTTCAATGATATCCACAGATTCCATAAATAGTTCTTCATGGTCTCCGTTTTTCAAATAGACATTTGCTTCACACATAAATATCCCTCCTGTTTTTTATAACTAGATAAGCCATAAATACAAAAAAGCCATAGAGAACCCCTGAAACTAGGTTGTGACCTCCATGGCCTTCTTTCCAGTATTGTTTTATCAAAGTGCGGCTTCAAGACTCCCTAGGGGAGTTTACAAGTACGTATTCTATAGACAAGAAATAATTCCTGCTTAACGAGAAGATTTTTTATTCTCTTATTCCTATTGGTCCTCAAATCTTGGAGATATATAGGCAAAAAAATTGTGATATAATCGCTATTAAGGGAGTTTTAAGTAGGAGGGAAAAGAGTTGTTAAGCAATCAATTGGTACAGATACTTGAAAAAAGAGATTGGGATTCCCTTCGGCAGATCGTCCGGACAAACAGAGGGATTATTCGTGATTTAACTAAGCGTGTATATATTAAGGACGGGATATTGTTTTGGAGAGCAGTCGAAGCTATCGGAGTAGCAGCAAGTGAACTGGATAAGCTAAAAGCGGGCTATTCAACTGAATTAGTGCGCAGGTATTTCTGGTCCCTGAATGAAGAATCAGGGGGAACTGCCTGGAACTCTTCGGAGGTCATTGGCTGTGTAATGGCCTATTGTCCAGAATCCTGTGGCCATTTTAACTGGATGTTTTCAGGGCTTCTAGAAGACCCCAGTTTGGTAGATGGAGTTCTTTGGGGACTAGTACAAATAGTCCAAAATGCTCCCGAGATAGTTGAACCAATAGAAGAGAGAATTCGGCCATTTTTATATGATTCGCCAAGACATAGACAATTATTAGCTGTCTTGATTTACACTTTGATGCAAAGAAGTGGGTTACCTCAAGCTGACAAGGCTGGACGAGACTGGTCAGTCCCAGCGGATGTTATAGCCAGTTTCTTAGATAAGGGTTTAAATGACGGCAAAGGCTCGGAAGTGAAGTTATATCATCAGGGCTACATGCAAATAATATCCCCTAATCAAATAGTAAATCCGCAGATAGTTTACTATTGTTCCTATCCTGTCAGAATCGGGGAAAATGAGCGCTCAGTGACAGTTGCCTCCAGTCAATCAGGGGTTTGTTGGTTGGGACTTGGTTCTTCCGAAGAGGAAGAAAGCCTTCTACTCAGATGGAGCGAAAAATGGTTTTCAGGTCATTTTCTGCTTAGAAGCGTACCGGCTAATAAGATGATCTTAAAGGAGTTGGAGGAATACTTAGCAGGGCAAAGAACAGAATTTGATATTCCACTGGATTTGAAAGGGACTCCTTTTCAAATTAAAGTTTGGAATGAACTTAGAAACATTCCTTACGGAGTAACCCGGAGCTATGAGGAAATGGCTAACCTTGTAGGGTGCCATAAGGGCCAAAGGGCTGTAGGGATGGCTAACAACAAGAATCCTATAGGAATAGTTGTTCCTTGTCATAGGGTTATTGGCAAAAACGGTAGCCTAACGGGCTATGCAGGAGGACTTGATATTAAGGAACAATTATTATTTATCGAAAAGCAGTAATCGGGAACAGTAATCAAGCACGGTGAACTCTCCTGTGTAATTAGATTAGACATAGCATAGAAAATAGATAAGTGTGAATCAGTGAGGGAAAAATGCTAAAAGATTTACCTTTTAGAGGAAAGCGTTACCACACGTTTAATGAGCATTTGCGCAACCTGTTTGGGGAGAAAGTATTTAAAGTTTCATTAGATGCGGGTTTTACTTGTCCGAATCGCGATGGCACAGTTGGATTTGGTGGTTGTATTTATTGCAGCTCCAGGGGATCAGGTGATTTTGCCGGGAGCTACAGTCTAAGTATCCCTGAACAGTTCGCCGAAGTTAGGGGCAGGATGCAAAAGAAATGGCCAAAGGCTAAGTATCTAGCCTATTTTCAAGCATTCACAAATACCTATGCCCCTGTCGCCAAACTCAAAGAAGTTTATGAGCAAGCTCTAAAGGAAGAAGGAGTAGTTGGATTATCCATCTCCACTAGGCCAGATTGTCTGCCGGCAGATGTGCTGGACTATTTGGAAGAGCTAAATCGGAGAACCTATTTATGGATGGAATTAGGGTTACAAAGTATTCATGATTATACCATGCAATGGGTCAGGAGAGGGCATGATTACACCTCTTTTTTAAAGGGCCTGCAAGAACTTAGGAACAGGAATATTCGGGTATGCGCCCATATTATTTTAGGTTTGCCCGGGGAAGGCCGAAAAGAGATGCTTGAAACTGCAAAAGCGGTTGCTAGTCTGCCTTTGCAGGGGATAAAGCTTCATCTTTTGCATGTGCTTAAGGAAACTCCATTAGGCAAGATGTATGAAAGAGAGCCTTTCACATTACTTACGAAGGATGAGTACGTATCATTAGTCGTAGATGTCTTGGAAATCCTTCCTCCTGAAATGATAGTCCACAGGTTAACCGGTGATGGACCTCCGGACGTGCTGATCGGACCATTGTGGAGTAGAAAGAAATGGGAAGTATTAAATGCAATAGACTTTGAATTTGAAAAACGAGATAGTTGGCAAGGAAAACGTTTTAAGGCTTGGTGATAGCAGGTAATTAAATTACACTAAGGGAGATTTTTATACTAATATGACAAAAAAGAAGCAGCTTAGCTGCTTTAGGGAGGGAGTTAGGAATTTGGTTTTAGAAGCATCTTCGGAGAAAATATTGGTTGCGGGTTTTCACCCGGCGTAACTCTTTTATTGATCCCCCTGAGGCTGGGAGCTAGATTTAGGTAGCGTTTAACATTAGAATTAGTTTCTATGATGTGACGGTATATGGTTTGGTTATCCAAGCTCTTTTTCATATTCTCAGCCTCCTTTCCTAAGATGTTTTGCCATATGACTACTTTACTACCGAAAAAAGCATAAGCAGTCCTCACTTACTGTAATCGTAACTCGCTTCCATGAGTTGCTTGAGCATAAACCTGCTAAATTTCTGAAGTAAAAACCCGAAGAAGCTAACCGAAGGATTTTGATTTACACAAGGGAACGGCTTTAAGCGAGCAGGAAATCAAACTTCGCGAAAAGTACGTAGTGGAAACGGGTTGGAATGGACGTTTCCAACTGGCCACTGAGGCGACGGTACTGGATGTACCTAGGGCAGAGTGCGCCATGGATGGCAATAGCATCTCTGCCTTCCGATTTGTTTGGCCAGTTCATCC
>JAJZSC010000297.1 GCA_021849995.1 Bacillota bacterium
CAATGTTTTCACCTACTGAAAGCGAATTGACAATGCCCTCTTCCAATCTTTCTTTTGGAACCATCAGTATGCTGTTTCTTAATGCATCCGCAGGAGATTTAAGCCTTGCCATTTTACCGTTGATAAAATATTTGCCGGAGGTAGGTATCTCATCGCCGCATAACACCGAACAAATTTCTTCTTTTCCCGAACCCACAACACCGCAGAAACCTAGTACCTCTCCCTTGTGCAGCTTGAAGCTCACATGTTTGAAAACGCCGTGAAGGCCAAGATCGACACATTCCAAAACGACTTCTTCTTTGGGTTTTGCCTGCTGATCTAGCCTGTAATATTCTGACGTCGTTGAACTGCCGACCATCATTTCATAAAGTTTGGATGCTGTCACGTCTTTAGTCAGCATATTTCCTACATTTTTGCCATCCTTATATACATAAACCCTATCCGATATCTCCAGCACCTCATCCAAACGGTGAGATACAAATATGATTGAATGCCCAAGTTTTTTTAAATTCCTGATTTCTTCAAATAAACGCTGTACCTCCGATTCATTTAAAACCGATGTAGGTTCATCCAGTAAAATTAAGCAATGCGCATTGCCCGATGAGCTCACAACATTAACTACCTTGGCTATTTCCACCAATTGTCGCGTAGCAAAGTTTAGATCCGATACCTTTTTTCTCGGCGGAATTCCCTTTGCGCCCACATTATCCAATGCTTTCTGTGCCATGCTGTACATCTTGTTCCAATTTATAAATCCAAATTTTCTGAATTGTTTTTCATACCCGAAATAAATATTCTGTCCAATAGTTAAATTAGTGATCAAGGATTGTTCCTGAAATACCATTCCAACGCCTTCTGCATTGGCCTCTCGGGGATTTCTGGGATTATATGGCTTGCCGTGTATCAGCATCTCACCTGTTGATTGAGGCTGCACTCCGATAATGATTTTTAAAAGTGTGGATTTACCGGCTCCGTTTTCTCCGATCAAGCCTACTACTTCACCTTCATACACTTCCAGATCCACTTGATCCAAAGCTTGGGTACCATGAAATGCTTTTGATATACTTTTTGCGCTGAAAAGCAAGTTTTTGCCCATTTTTTCATCCTGCCTTTAAGGTTTATTTGCTTATGACTTTATGCCCACGAGATATCGTTAATGCTACAGCAGTTAATATAATAAATCCTTGAATCCCTGTCTTTATATATGGGTTTACACCTGCCAGGGCCAGACCGTTGTCCAATACGACGATAATAATGGTGCCTATTAGTGTATTGACAACGCCTCCTTTGCCGCCCGATAAAGATGTACCTCCTACAACTACCGCAGCTTGCGCCGGAAACATCAGATCCTGCCCGATTTGTGCCTGCCCCTGGCCTAACCGGATGGCACCCAACGCGCCAGCTATTCCGAATAACAGACCTGCATATGTAAAGACCTTGATCTTTACTCTGTCAACATTAACACCTACACTTCTGGGTATGTTCTCATCCGTACCCACAGCAAAAATATGCCTTCCGAGCGGTGTGTATTCTTGGATAAAGAAAGAAACGACAAACATTATTATCGCAATCCAGGTGATAAACGGAATGCCTAAAAATACGACCTTGGGTAACTTCATCAAAAGTGAATCTGAAATTTGCGCCGGTATGCCCCCATAAGATAATGTTGCTATACCTTTGCCAATATATAAAAAGCCGAAGGATACCATAAACGATGGGATTTTTAATTTTACATGTACACTGCCTATTATAAATCCGACTAATACGCTTGCAAGAATGGCCAGGACAATACCCAATATCCCAAGGTCATTGGTATTTTTTGAGTTTAAAACCAAAACGGCTAAGAGCGACCCAGCCATACCTACTGTTCCATCAATAGATAAGTCGATGCTCCCCAGCATAATAACAAAAGTCAAGCCGCATGCTACCAGTAAAGGGATAGCAAGTTGGTTTAAAATAGCAACCAAGTTGTTTAATGATGCAAATGAATTCCCTCGTACCACAGAAAAGAAAATAATTAAAGCTAATAGCACAAGGATAGGCGCCCATTTAATAATTTGTGTGTTGCGATACTCTATCCTTATCTTATCTGCAAATTCTTCATTAATGGTAAGAGTCTGTAGACTTGGCTTATTCATGGCCTTTTTACTCCATTCAAAAATATGTTTGAAATATTCCTGGTATTGTTTCATCGTTAAAAGTCCGATAAAGTGCCTTTCTTTGGTAAAGGGTTGTAAACAACCCTTTACCAATCCGGTGAAAATTCCACAGACTTTTCGAAAGGCCTTATTTTGTCAATTAATCAGCCTTGGCATAGAAAATCTTTGAAAAGTCGAATTGTGGAGCTTTATCGATATAATCAGCAATATACTGTTTTACGTTGTCTTTTGTCACCAGCATGGAAGGAGTAGCAAATTTACGATATTCCTGCGGCATTTGTGCAGGATCGATCAATCCCGCCCATGCAGCGTACAATATGGCCAGCGTATATCCGCCTTGCAGATAGCCGTTGGAGCTGACAGTAGCTGTAGCAAAGCCCTGGTCTATTGCTTTGATCATGTCTGTTGTTGCATCGATACCGACCACAGCGACTTTGCCCTTCAGTCCAGCTTTATCAAGTGCCTGGATAGCGCCGGTAGCCATGTTGTCATTTGCAGCCCATATACCTTTAACATTTGGGTTTTTGTTTAACCAGGTCTCAACTAAAGTGAGCGCTTGTTTAGTATCCCAGTTGGCTGTGTCACGATTCACTACTTTTAAGTTCGGGTTTTCTGCAAGGTATTTTTCCAGGCCTTTTGCACGGTCTGTAGCAGCCGTATTTCCAAGCATACCTTCCAGAACGAAAATTTCACCGCCTCCACCTATTGCATCCGACAGAGCCTTGGATATGTTGTATCCACCAACTACGTTGTCAGGGGAAGTATGTATGACCCAGTTAGGGTCATAATCCCAGGGATTTACATCATCCGGCTTGTTCCAGGCTGTACCGATAAATCCGCCGGAGGCTGCCATTGCTTCTGCCAGTGCAGGTGCAATTGCCGATTCGTTGGGATCGGAATATGCAATGGCATTGCCGTTTGCTTTTGCTGCGAACTGTTTCATGTTATCAACTTCTTTATCGTTGGATCCACCGGAATCCAGTGTCTGCTTCTCATACTTCTGGCCAATCGAATCCAGATATTTGGTAAACAGGTCCATACCCTGTATGATTGTAACTATGTATGGATTATCTAATCCACGTACGGAGGCGGCAACGTACAACGTCGTGTTCAACTTTTCTTTAGAAATCTTTGAAGGGTCAATTTGAAAGTTTTTGTAGTCAATTACAGCAGGTTTGCTTGCTTCTGCGGGTTGGGCTGCTTCTGCGGGTTTACTTTGTTCTGACGTATTGCTTGCCGGAGCTTGTGTCGAGTTGTCCGTCTTTGCTGCAGGAGTATTGCACGCAGTAATGGATAGAATCAAACTTACAACTAGTAGAATTAAGATCCCCTTTTTCATTTTTCATTTCCCTCCTGATAAAATATTTGTAATCAATCAGCGACAAAATCGCCGTTGCAATTACCGAACTTTGTCATTGAATGAGATTGTTACCGGTAACATTTTATCTCTAAAAAAAATACTTTCGCATTCAAGTATTCCTTTTAGTTGATGGGTCAGAGGCCTTTCTGTATATACTTTTCAGATCCTTTTGCATTTAATTTAGCAGTCATTATTATGCTGCGGGTTCTCATGCGCTCGTAATTCAGTCTTTCTAGCAGTAATTCCATCGCATTCCTTCCCATTTGGATTACATCTTTTTCTACAACTGAAATGTTACTCTTTAATATATCCAACAATTCTATTTTGTCATATCCGATAAATGCTATATCCTCAGGAATTTTTAAATCTTTTTCAAACAACGCTTTCAAACATCCCAACGTTAGCATATTATTATTAGCTATGATCGCAGAAGGCAATTTTTCCCGTTTTAATATGGTATTTGTGGTTGTATATGCACTCTCCTGTGTAAAATCATCAAAGAATATATTCTTTTCATTATATTGAAGGTGCATGCTTTGATAAGCTAATTTGTAGCCATTTACTCTATTGATAGCCAACTTTAGTTTCTTGTTGCCGCCCAATATTACAATATCCCTGTGTCCCTCGTTCAACAATAGTATGGTCGCATCAAATATAGCTTTTGTATCATCAAAATAGATACCGTCAAACTTGTTATACGCGATATTACGGTCTACAAATACAATTGGTATTTGCATTTTATGAAAAGCATCAAAATGTTCCCGGTTACTCTCTTCTTGTTCTGCTGCAGGTGTAATTATCAACCCTCTTATACGATGTTCCTGAACTATTCTCAGTACTTTCTTTTCTTTTTCTACTTTTTCATCAGTATTATAAAGCAAAACATTTAAATCATTTTTGTCGGCAATTTCAGTTACGCCCTGGATTATGTCCTCAAAGAAAGGATTTCGTATTTCCGGTACCACCAGTCCGATGATATTCGTCTCACTCTTGGACAATCCCCTTGCATAAGCACTAGGCGTAAAGTTAAGTTCGTTGATTGCTTCTTCAACTCTTTGCCTGGTTGATTCTTTCACATTTTTTGAATTATTTATCACACGAGATACTGTCGTATGCGAAACATTCGCTTTGTGAGCGATATCATGAATGGTTACCGGCATACAAAATCTCCTAAACAAATTAGCGTCTTTATAGTAATTTTTTTCTATTTATTTATATTATTTTAATTGATTTTAATTATAACATCGGATAAATAGCCAGTCAAGCATTATTTTGGTAACGGTAACATTTCTATCAATTTCTTTGATTGAATTCAGGTAGGCCTTACATCTGATATATTAGCCCATGCATTGAAGTCAGCCGACCACCAGGCAGCTGATTTAATGGAGGCTATTTTGAATAAAATTTCCAAGAAAATCAAAAACCCTGCAGGTTTTGCACCTGTAGGGTTTTCTCTGGTTGCGGGGGCAGGATTTGGACCTGCGACCTTCGGGTTATGAGCCCGACGAGCTACCGGACTGCTCCACCCCGCGGTATATAAGTTTTTC
>JAJZSC010000298.1 GCA_021849995.1 Bacillota bacterium
TGGGTTGGAACTCTGGCAATTGCTTTAGTTCTCTCTCTAGCCTGGGGATATAACGAATACCGTCAAGCCGGTAATTATCGCCTATCGACTGAAAATAACTATCAACGCTCCTTTGCCGATTTAGTGAGCCACCTTGATCAGTTGGAAACAGATATGGCCAAAGGCCGGGTGGCTAATACACCAAGTCAGAGGGTACTTTACCTGACCCAGACCTGGAGCCAGAGTGAAGCTGCGATGAAGGAATTTGCTCAGTTACCTGCTGAAGAAGTAGGCATAAGTCATATTGGACAATTTATCAATCAAGTTGGTGACTTTTCGAGGAATCTTGCCCAGAAAGTAGCACTTGGTGATAATCCAACCTCTGATGAGGAAAAGACTTATAATGATATGCATGATAGGATGGTAGTAGTTAATCGTGGGCTACAGGATTTGATGGTAAGTCTAAACACCCAAAATCTAGGGTGGGTGGACAAATCTCCAACTATGAAGGAGCGACTTGGTTTTGGAAAATTAAGGACTGCAGAAGCATCTGCTGAAGGTCAACAATCTGCGGTAACTTCAGTTCGCTCTGGGCTGAATCAACTTGAAGCAAGCCTCCAGAAACTTCCGCCCTTCTCCTATACTGGTGAACATGCGACCAAGAATGTTTCGGAACCTTTGGGACTACCTAGGACTGAAGTGACCAAGGAACAAGCTCAAACAGCAGCAACTGAGTTCTTAAGTAAATCCGGGTATCCGGGAGTCACACCGGAGTTTGTAGCGTTAACCCAGGGTCCTTTGGGTGGCTTTCAGTGGAAGTATGCAGATGTACTGCTTGAAGTAAGTAAACGTGGCGGAAAGGTTATCCTTTATCGTGACCAACGTGAGATACAGGGTAGGAATTTGAGCATTGAAGATGCTAAGCGTAAAGCTCAGGCTGCCTTAGACACATTAGGTTGGAAACTTGCATTAACCTCGGTAGAAGATATGGGAACGTTCTTGCAAGTTGATGCAGTTAATGAAGAAAACGGGGTAAGGATTTATCCTGATAAAGTACGACTAACTGTTGGTATGGACAATGGTCAATTAGTAGGATTTGATGCTACTCCTTATTATGCTTATCATCATTCGAGAGATCTTACTAAGAAGATAACGGTTGAACAGGCAAAGTCTAAGCTCCGTCAAGGCTTTCAAGTGAAGGAAAATAGAATAACTGTGATACCGAAGCCGGGTAATATTGAAGTAGTTGCGTATGAGTTCCGTGGTATCTATCAAGGAGAAGAATACCTGGTATACATCAACGCGCAAACTGGGACTGAAGAGAGAATTCAGCGGATAATCCGTACACCAAGGGGAGAATATTTACAGTAAGAGCTTACACAGGTACGTATAGATTACATGTAGTTTTGGATTCAAAAATATAGTAAAATAGGAACTCAGAACTTAGAAATTTAGAAACTTAATTGATTTTTAAAAAACATTAAAGAGAGGATTATGGCATTAGCCCTTCCTCTCTTTTACCGTTTGTTCTCGGTTGGACACATTTTTTCTGCCGCAATTTCGGGAGCCGCCTGCTTCGGAGGCTTGGTGTCAATTTCTGGGTTGCCTATCAGTGCAGCTAGGGCTTCTGCTTTCGCCTAAGCCTGGTACAAGCTTAAGCTATCTATAAGAAACTTTACGGAAAAGAGGAGTTTATTCAGGGCGTGAAGAATAACGCTCTTAAAATAAGTGCATAAAATAGGAGAGACTAAACATAATAGGGCATTTAGTTTAAGCCTAGAAGTGGTCAGGGATGGAAGGGAGCAAGGAAGTGCTAGGAGAAAAGCTCATTAAAGTTGTTGGGCTTCAGATATTTGATGACGGATCAGAAGATAAGATGGAGCTTATTACTTTAGGTAATTATTATCAGAAAAAACAAGCGTATTACATAGTTTACAAGGAGTCAGAGATTAGTGGTATGCAAGGAGTCACTACCTCTATTCAGATTAATCCGGATAAGGTAATCTTGAACAGGATGGGTCCAGTCGAATTAAAGCAGCAATTTGAACACGGTGTCCTCCACCGTTCTGCCTATATTACGTCATATGGAACAATAATAATGGGAGTTTTGGCAAAAGAAATAGATGTTCACTTGACATCCCTGGGTGGAAATATTACTCTAAAATATGACCTTTTTGTAGAAGAAGAGCTCCTAAGTCATAATGAACTCAGGATAAACATAAAGGAGGAAAATCCTCATGAGTCTCTACGAGAGAATTAAGGAAAAAATTAGTGATAGTCTGGTTAAGGCAGTAGAAGATGCAAAAGTTGCTGGTGAATTAAATTTTGAAACTCTCCCATCATTTGTATTAGAAGAGCCTAGAGAAAAGTTGCACGGAGATCTGGCGACAAATCTGGCGATGGTTTTGACCAAGCAAGCAAAACGACCTCCAAGAGAAATTGCCAATGTAATAATAAAGAACTTTAAGCTAGAAGGAACTTGGGTAATCTCATCTGAGATCGCAGGTCCAGGATTTATCAATTTTAAGTTAGATCCTATGTGGTTAACCGGAATTATTCCTGAAGTGCTTCAACAAGCTGATGATTATGGCCATGTCAATCTGGGCCGGGGGCAAAAAGTTCAGGTAGAGTTTGTAAGTGCAAATCCTACTGGATTGCTGCATATGGGTAATGCCCGTGGAGCAGCTCTGGGAGATAGTCTTGCTTCACTTTTGTCCGCGGCGGGATATGAAGTCAGCCGAGAATTTTATATTAACGACGCTGGAAATCAGATAAACAATTTTGCCTTATCCCTTGAAGCCCGTTATCTCCAGCTTTTAGGAAAAGAAGTGCCTTTCCCTGAAGGAGGCTACCATGGAGAGGATTTAATTGATACGGTAAAGGGTCTTATCAGTCAGTTTGGAGATAAATACTTGACTGTAGAGCCAGAATTAAGGCGTGAGTTCTTAGTTCGGTATGCTTTAAACGAAAAGATGGCTCATATTAGACAAACCCTTGCTGACTTAGGGGTAAATTATGATGTATGGTTCAGTGAGCAGTCTCTGCATGATTCCGGTTATGTCAAAAGTACTATGGAAGAGCTTGAAAAAAAAGGGTATATCTACGAAAAGGAAGGGGCTTTATGGCTTAAATCCACTCTTTTTGGAGATGAAAAAGATGAAGTAGTCATTAGGAGTAATGGAACTCCCACTTATTTCGCTGCAGATATTGCTTATCACAGAAATAAATTTGAACGTGGTTTTGATAAAGTAATTAATATCTGGGGGGCTGACCATCACGGCCATGTTGCAAGGATGAAAGGAGCGATGGCAGCCCTAGGTCACGATCCCGAAAAGCTCCAGATTATTTTAATGCAGTTAGTGCGTCTTATTCAAAACGGGGAAGTAGTCAGGATGTCTAAACGTTCCGGTCGTTATATAACCCTCAGAGAATTGATGGATGAAGTCGGCAAGGACGCGGCACGTTTCTTCTTTATTATGAGGGACCCTGACTCAACCGTAGAGTTTGACTTGGATTTGGCCAAAGCAGAATCCTCAGACAATCCTGTTTACTATGTCCAATACGCCCACGCCCGTTTGTGCAGTATCTTAAGGCAGGCCCAGGAGCAGAACCTTGCTAGTGAGGGAGTCCCGGAGGATGGTGAATTACAGCTCTTAACCTCTCAGGAGGAAAGGGATTTGCTCAAAAAATTAGCTGACCTTCCAGGTGAAATTACCATAGCTGCCCGTTTAATGGAGTCTCATCGCTTAGCTAGATATGTGTTAGATCTTGCTGCTTTGTTCCATACTTTTTATAATAGTCAACGGGTTTTAATAGAAGATGAAAATCTTCGAAAAGCTCGACTTGCTTTAGTTCGTTGTACTAAGCAGGTCATAAGGAATGTCCTTGGTATCCTTGGAGTAAGTGCACCGGAGAGAATGTAAGAATATTTTTTAAAGTTACAACTAGTTAGATAGAAGGAAATAACTTAGGCGGGTCGAATATATCTAGAATCGAATTAATCGAGAAGGGCGGTGGAACTTTGACCCACTCTTTTAATCCTATGTCTAAATCAGACATGGAAATGGCATTTGAACTTTTAAAAGCTCATGGTCGCCCAATGCACTATTATGAACTGATTCAAGAAATCTTAGGTCGTAAAGGGTTGCCTAATGATCCGGCTCAAATATCATCGGTTTTAACCCAGATAAACCTAGACACCCGCTTTGCTTATGTAGGTAAAGGAGAATGGGGATTAAAAGTTTGGGTACCTACCAGGGGCTCGAAACGCCTGCCAACCATAACTCTCATGAACAAAGCACTTGCATATGATGACGAAGATGATGAAGAAAAGGAAGTCATTTCTCCAGATGATTTGGATGAACTTGATGATGAATTAGATGAGGAAGGCATTGATTCAGAAGAATCATACTCACACGATGAAACCGAAATAGATGAAGAGAGATGGAACTAAGTTCTTAAATACTCCTTCTTGACAGATTTCGTCAATCTGGCTAGAATGAAGAACAGTGGGAAAAAATAAAGCTAGTGCGTCATGCGGACTAGCTTTTTTATGTTTGATATCCAGAAAGGATAGGATAAAATGACTAAGTTTATCTTTGTTACAGGCGGGGTCGTATCTTCTCTTGGTAAAGGGATTACAGCTGCCTCTTTAGGTTGCATCCTTAAGAATCGAGGATTGAAAGTTGCAATTCAGAAATTTGATCCTTACATTAATATTGATCCCGGAACAATGAGTCCGTATCAGCATGGAGAAGTGTTTGTAACTGATGATGGAGCTGAAACAGACTTGGATTTGGGCCATTATGAACGATTCATTGACGTGCCGCTTTCAAAAAACAGTAATGTTACTACAGGTAAAATCTATTGGTCAGTAATTAGCAAGGAAAGAAAAGGAGACTACTTAGGAGGAACTGTTCAGGTTATCCCACATATTACAAATGAGATCAAAGAGCGGATTTACCGGGTAGCGAGAGAGACTCATCCTGATATAGTAATCACATAAATTGGTAGAACAGTTGGAGATATTGAGTCATTGCCTTTCTTGGAAGCAATAAGGCAAATGCGTAATCACATTGGTCGA
>JAJZSC010000299.1 GCA_021849995.1 Bacillota bacterium
GGGTAGTCATCCCGGCTGCCGGTCAAGGGAAAAGGATGGGAGCCCCGATAAACAAACAGTTTTTAAATTTAAATGGGATTCCCGTTTTAGCTCATTGTTTAAAAGTGTTTGACGTTTCACCTTATATTGCAGAAATAGTAGTAGTTGGAGCGGAAGAAGATATTCCTTCCATTGAAAGGTTGGTAGCTGAATATAGGTTTAAGAAGGTTGTTTCCGTTGTTAAAGGTGGGAAACATCGTCAAGAGTCAGTGTTTGCGGGGGTTAAAGCTCTTGGATCGACCATAGACCGTGTGGTCGTCCATGATGGGGCTCGCCCCCTTTTGACATTAGATAACTTCCACCGTTTTTTGGAAAAATCTAAAGGCATAGTTGCTGTTACTACGGCTATTCCAGTAAAGGATACCATCAAGCAAGTAGATCAGGCTGGAAAAGTTATCTCAACTTTAGTTCGGGAGCAATTGAAAGCTATTCAAACTCCCCAATTATTTGATCGTTCAATTCTGGAAAAAGCACATAAACAGGCGATATTAGAGGGTTTTGTTGGGACTGACGATGCCTCTCTGGTAGAGTGGTTAGGTTATCCAGTATTTGTTCTGGAGGGCTCGTCTGAGAATATTAAGGTAACTACTCCGGATGATTTATGGGTTGCAGAAAGGATATTAGAACAACGTAAAATAGGCAAGGAGTGACAACTATCAGAGTAGGGATCGGTTATGATGTACATGCCCTTGTTGAAAATAGGCCGCTCATGCTTGGTGGTATAGAAATACCGTATGAAAAGGGGTTGCTTGGGCATTCAGATGCTGACGTATTAACTCACGCCATAATGGATGCAATTTTAGGGTCGTTGGCCTTAGGAGACTTGGGTGCTCATTTTCCGGATACTGATCAAAAATACAAAGGGATTTCTAGTATCTTACTACTTGAACATGTGGTAAAATTGATTGCTGATTTAGGATACAAGGTAAATAATTTAGATACTATAATTGTGGCACAGCGACCTAAGCTAGCTCCGTATATCCCTTTGATGAGGGAGAAACTGGCAAATAGCATCGGGGTTGAGGTTTCTAGGATTTCGGTTAAAGCTACAACTACGGAAAAATTGGGTTTTGAAGGGCGGCAAGAGGGGATTAGTGCTCAGGCAGTGGTTAGTGTGGTGGAGGCGGCAAGCTGAATTTGCTTCACTCACCTCGCGCCGGAGCTGTTCGCTTGTTTACTCCGCTACCGTGCAAAAACCTTAGGGTAGTGAAGAGGAATCCGCGTGCTATTGCCCATTCGGCGCACGCGGCATCACTCCACACTGTGGACTGATGTTTTGCACGGCTTAACGCTTCGTCAACTGCGCTCTCGACGCTCCTCTGCTATCATAACAGTCCACTGGACTGTTACGCACTGCGCAATTTCATCTTGCCTATTTGTTTATTAAGCAATGCAGCTAGCCTACTTTGAGGTAGTTAAGCAAATTCTGCTAGCCTTTAGGCTGCTTTGGTGGGTAAGAAGGTTAATATAAGCCATCGTGGAATATATAGTTTTTTCATACAAATTACAAGATTTAGGAGGATATAGAATGACGGTTAAAGTTAGATTTGCTCCAAGCCCTACCGGGCCTTTACATATTGGTGGGGCGCGGTCAGCTTTGTTTAATTATCTTTATGCCAGAAGAAATGATGGAGTATTTATAGTTCGTAGTGAAGATACGGACTTGGAACGTTCCAGTCGGGAATCTGAGCATAATATTTTGGAAGCTTTGCGGTGGTTAGGGATCCACTGGGACGAAGGTATAGAAGTAGGGGGAGATAATGGTCCCTACCGCCAAACGGAGAGACTGGATCTATATAATAAATATACTGAGAAGCTGCTGGAGCAGGGTACTGCTTATTATTGTTATTGTTCTGAAGAAGAGCTGGAAGCTGAAAGGCAAATGCTCATAGCTAAGGGTGAAACTCCAAGGTATTTAGGACGTTGCCGTAATCTTGCAGGGGAGGAGCGGCGTAAGTTTGAGGAAGATGGGAGAAAACCTGTTGTTAGGTTCAGGGTCCCTGAAGGACAGCGGATTATAATACCGGATTTGGTCAGAGGTGAGGTAGTTTTTGAAAGTGATGGGATTGGGGATTTTGTCATCGTAAAATCAGATGGGATTCCGGTCTACAATTATGCGGTGGTGATTGATGATACCACCATGGCGGTAACTCATGTCATTAGAGGAGAGGAGCATCTTTCCAACACTCCTCGTCAGATTCTGATCTATGAAGCTCTAGGACTCAATAAACCGGAATTTGCTCACATATCCCTTATTCTGAACACTGAGGGAAGAAAGATGAGCAAACGTGATGGAGATACAGCGGTTATAGATTATCAGAAGAAAGGATACTTGCCTGAAGCGGTAGTTAATTTCATAGTGCTTATGGGCTGGGCACCTCCAGGTGAACAGGAGATCTTTACGATTGATGAGCTTTGCGCAAATTTCTCACTTGATAGGGTATCTAAGAGTCCAGCTGTTTTTGATATAAATAAGTTGAACTGGATTAATTCTCACTATATAAAGCAAGCATCACTGGAACGCTTAGTTGAATTGACTTTGCCTTATTTGCAGGAAGAAGGGCTATTCAAGAAAGAGCAATTGTCGGAGGAAGAGTACCGTTGGATTTCGACATTTGTAGAAACAATTGCTGAGAAGCTTGACTATCTGGCTCAAGCCAAAGGATATATTCATTATGTTCATGGTGAAGAACTCCCTGAACTTGAAGAAGAGGCTAAGGAGATTCTTAAAGAAGAACAAGTTCCTGCTTTGTTAGAACTCTTTAAAGATAAAATCAAGAGTGAGGATACTCTTACGGTCGATGTTGCAAAATCAATACTTAAACAGGTTGGGAAAGAGCTTAAACTTTCTGGCAAGCAGATTTTTATGCCGGTTAGAATTGCTTTGACAGGACAGGTTCATGGGCCTGATCTATACAGGATTATTACCTTACTTGGGCGAGAGAATGCACTTAAGCGTCTAGATAAGACAATTAGCATGCTTTAGGCAGACTATCAATCTGTATTGAATATGTCGTAAATATATCGGAGTTAAATATAAAAATAGCAGCTTTCCTCCTACAGAGTTGTAAGGTTTTTAGTTGTAGGCTCTTTGTTGACATTATGTTAAAGGGTTTATATAATGATCACAAATTTAAGATGTAAACGCTATGATGGGATAGAGTACAGAAGGTAATTACTGAACAGCGAGGATGGATTGGTGAAAGCCATCTCAATAATCCTTTTGGAAGTGCATCACTGAGCGGATTAAATGAACTGTTAGTATTTTGATTCGTTGCGACCGCGTTAAGGTCTAGAGTTGGAATGGGGGAAAATCCTGTTCAAACAGAGTGGAACCGCGGAACCCCCGTCTCTGGACGGAGGGTTTTCTTATGTCTAACTCTTGCTAAATATCAGGTAAAGGTTTTGGTTCACAAATAGGCCTTCAATAAATTTCGGAGTGATATAAATGTTTAAACAGATAAGAAGAGAAATACAAGTAATATTTGAGCGAGATCCGGCTGCTAAAAGTGTCATGGAAGTTGTTCTTTGCTATCCAGGGTTTCATGCCTTGCTTTTTCATCGCTTCGCTCACTGCTTGTATAAAAGAGGTTGGGTACTTCTGCCACGAATGATATCCCAGTTTTCACGTTTTTTAACGGGAATAGAGATTCATCCAGGGGCAAAAATAGGGCAGGGGCTCTTTATTGACCACGGGACAGGGGTAGTTATAGGGGAAACTGCAGAAATCGGAGACAATGTAACTATTTATCAGGGTGTAACTTTAGGCGGGACAGGTAAAGAAAAGGGGAAAAGGCATCCTACTATAGGCAACAATGTGGTAATTGGAGCTGGAGCCAGAATTCTTGGGTCATTTAAGATTGGAGATAATGTCAAAATAGGTGCAGGGTCCGTAGTGAATAAACCCGTTCCTGCAGACTCAACAGTAGTGGGGGTACCTGGAAGAGTGGTTATTCATAGGGGCGTGCCCGTAAAAGATCCGGACTTACGGCATGATGAACTTCCTGATCCAGTTCAGGAAATTCTTAAGTGCCTTATGAACAGGATAGAACATTTAGAAGAGAAGTTAAATGAAAAGGAGAGTCATTGTGATGTCTTTGAAGTTGTACAATACCATGACAAGACAGAAGGAGAAGTTTCAACCGAGGGAAAGCGGGAAGGTTGCGATGTATGCCTGCGGTCCGACAACCTATAACTTCTTTCATGCCGGTAATGCCCGGATGCTGGTTGTGTTTGATATGATTCGCCGGTACCTAATGTACAAGGGTTATGAAGTTCTGTATGTACAAAATTTTACAGATGTAGATGATAAAATTATCCAACGAGCTCAGGAAGAGGGTATGGATCCGCTAAAATTGGCTCAGAAATATATCAATGAGTATTTTAAAGATGCCCAAGCTTTGAATATTCTTCCTGCTACGATCCATCCAAAAGCAACAGAACATATTCCTGAAATGATAGCTATCATTGAGGAACTGATAGACAAGAACTTGGCCTATGAAGTTGATGGTGACGTGTACTTTGCTGTCAATGCCTTCTCTGGTTATGGCAAACTCTCTGGCCGAAGCCTTGAGGACATGCAGGCAGGTGCTCGAATAGAGGTTGATGAGAGAAAAAGATTCCCAATGGACTTCGCACTATGGAAAAAGGCCAAAGCCGGTGAACCTGCCTGGGAAAGCCCATGGGGAATAGGGCGACCGGGTTGGCATATTGAGTGTACGGCCATGTCTTTAAAATATTTAGGGCAGGGTTTTGACATTCACGGGGGTGGAGGAGATCTGGTATTTCCTCATCACGAGAATGAAATAGCCCAATCTGAAGGATATCTGGGGGGTAAAACATTTGCCCGTTATTGGATGCACAATGCTTTTATCACAGTAAAACAAGAAAAAATGTCTAAATCCTTGGGTAACTTTTTCACTGTACGAGAAATCCTCGAACATTTTCCTGGCGAAGTGGTTCGTTTTTATTTGCTTAGTACTCATTATCGCAGCCCCTTGGATTT
>JAJZSC010000300.1 GCA_021849995.1 Bacillota bacterium
CATTCAAAGGTTGTGTAATTGCGCTAATGGAATGCCAAACCTGCGTTCTTGCCACTGTATTTTTACATACATTTCATGGAGGCATTCATCTTCAGGTGCCATTTGTACAACCACAACTTGTTCCCCTTCACGTAAAGGAGATTTAGTCATAACTTGTATACAACGAGCCATAAAGGGAAACTTTATCTTGTCTTTTAAATAGTAGTACCATCCCATCGCTCGTTCTTCTTCATCATATGCATCAACTATAGCCTCCATTAAAATACGATCTTCACGTACTGCTCTATGAACAATGTCTTCCAGGTCATTTCTCATCAAAGGTTCTCCGCCCCCGATCGCAAGCTGGAAAACACCGCTATCTGCTATTTTATTTATCAATTTATGTGCATCTTGAGTATCAAGTTCGTTTGTAAACAATCTTTTATGGCGCATCCATCCGGTATCCATATCGAAAAGAATCCCGCCAAAATGTTCTTTTCTTATTTTAACTTTGTCCGAAACTTTAATAAACTGAAATTTCATAAGCTTTTTACCCTCACTTGACTATCCCTTCTACTTCAGCAATATCTTTTGAATCGGGATTGCCTTTCTTCCACTCATTCAGGATTCTGGCTATATACTCTGCCGGAGCGTCTATAGCCCAGTTTTTAAATTCAGATACTGATTCACGTTCATACTCTGTACCTTATCAAATTAAATGGTCTGAATCTGAGTAATTTTTTGCAGATTAAATAATCTGCAAACATCTTTAAAGCCCCTGTAATCCGCGGTTTTATTCTCACATTATAGTAGCTTTAACTTTAGGGAAAAATTTGTTGTGGGAGTGATCAAATTTGCAACATATTTTCCCTACTCAAGTTACGCCTAAAGAATACTTTAATTTGGGAACAGACTTTCCTTTTCCCAAACCAAAGACCTGTCCCAATCCCTCGTGTCATGTACCCCGCCCCCCTAAAGGTCATGGGTATTATGAGCGAAATATCCTGACCCTGGAATTTGAAGGGCGAATTTTGATTCGGAGATACTACTGCCCCTACTGCAAACATACCTTCTCCTATCTTCCGTCCTTCTGCTTGCCATATTTTCAATACTCGCTTGAGCTAATTTTCTACGCTATCTTTTTTCACTTCTTCAAATGGGCTGTCTTGCTAATGTCCTTAATCCCTACCTATCCGGTTAATTGGTGTGTGCAACACCAGCAGTTCTATGCAAAAAGGTTCTTAAATAACCGTAAGCTCATCCAAGTAGGCCTGCGCCAATTGTTGGCTGAGGTGCAACTTCCCGACTGGCGAGACATAACAAAGGGAGCCCAGGATCTGTTAACCATTGTCGTTTCCGGATTCGAGGGAATCCAGGCCTTCTCCCAAAGGTTTTTCCAACAATGTAACTGCTCCTTTATGGCTCCTTGCAAATTATTATAGCTACAAAGAGCCTTTTCATTCACGAACCTTGGGGAAATTTCACAGCAACAGAGTTTTTGTAGTATGGTCCTGTCAAGATGGGTGATATTATCCATAACAAGGAAAGTTTAACCGGTTAAACCTCCTGAGAATCTCTGATTATCTGGAGGTGGGCTTTGCAATGTTACGTGAGGTAGATAGGGCAAATATTGCTTTGAAAAGATTTGCCCTAATTAGTCCAGTATTGAATGAGCAGGTGAATAGTCAGAAGGAGTACTTTGAACGAGTCTGTAGCCAGCCAATTGAAATGCCCTATTATGGACTTAAACATTATCGTCCAAAAACCTTGAAGAGTTGGTTGGATGATTACCGGCGGGCTGGTCTGGATGGTTTGAGACCTGGGCATCGTTCCGACCGTGGCACAAGCAGAAAAGTTGAGCCTGATATCGCTGAAAAGATTAATGAAAAGCGGCTTAAAGCACCTAGACTTACTAGAATTCAGTTGTGGGAGGATTTGGTCAAAGAAGGCGTAATTCTGCCTGAGAAGTTATCCCAGGCAACTTTCTACCGCTTTTTGGCGGCAAACCCTGTGATAGCAGCTGGCCAGGATGCCGCGGAGGAAAAGGAGTTAAAGCGGTTTGCTCATCAGAGGATTAACGAGTTGTGGCAGGCAGACCTAATGTATGGTCCCTATATCAAAGATGGTAAGGGTAAGAAGCAGACTTATTTAGTGGCCTTTATCGACGATGCTTCCCGTCTAATTACTGCAGCCCAGTTCTTTTTTAGCCAAAACTTCGAAGCACTGCGAATAACTCTTAAAGAAGCAGTCTCCAGGCGAGGGGTTCCTAAAATGCTCTTCACGGATAATGGTAAAATCTATTGTAGTAATCAATTGGCCATTGTTTGTGCTAGTTTAGGCTGTTCCCTAATCCATGCTCAACCTTTCTCTGCCTGTGCTAAAGGCAAAATTGAACGCTTCTTCCGTACCGTCCGGCAGCGTTTCTTAACTAGGTTAATACCTGATTCCGTTAAGAACCTTGAGGATTTGAACTTGAAGTTTTGGGCCTGGCTAGAGGAAGATTATCAGCGTAAACTCCATTCCGCCCTAAAGATGAGTCCCTTGGACTTTTTCATGTCCCAGGTCAATCAAATAACTATCTTTTCGACCCCTCCGCTTTTGGACGAGTATTTTCTTTTGCGGGTTCAGCGCAAGGTTAATCATGATGCCACTTTGTCAATTGATAATATCCTTTTTGAGACTACTCCAGAGCTGGCTAGTACCCGTATCGAAGTACGTTATGATCCAGAATGGTTATCAAAACCCAATCAGCCGTTACTGTTATTTCAGGAGGGGCAAAAGGTCGGGGAGGCCAGGCAGGTCAATTTCCATGATAATGCTCACGTAAAGCGTAGAGGTCCGGGTCGTACCAGTTCTGCCCCAAAGCAAATACCGGATAGCAAAGAGGCATCCTCAACTTCCCCGACCCCTAGCACGGCAATTTCCTTTGCTAGTTTTAACTCTACCGACGAACAAACAGTGGTGCCACAGGAAGCAGGTGATTCCTGATGTTTACCCAATTCTTTGGGCTAAAGTTCAACCCCTTCAGCAAAGAAATTGCTGCTGATCAGGTTTTCCTAAGTCAAGACTTGGTGGAGCTGAACTCCAGGCTAAAATATTTGCAAAATACCAGGGGGATTGGGTTAATCGCCGGGGAACCAGGCTCAGGGAAATCAACAGCCTTGCGGAAATATGTTACTGACCTTAACCCCTCACTTTACAAAGCCTGCTATTTCTCTTTGGCTACAGTCACGGTGCTAGAATTCTATCAAGGGTTGGCCCTTGAACTAGGGGAAGAGCCAAAACACAAGAAGATTGCCATCTTCCACCAGATTCAGGATGCCATTAATTCTCTTTACCATGACCGCCGTGTTACACCGGTAATTGTGTTGGATGAAATACATCTGGCATCCAACAAGCTATTAGAGGACCTAAGGCTGCTATTCAACTTCAAGATGGACTCCCATAATCCGTTCATCTTGATACTGTCTGGACAACCCCTTATCCGAAACAAGTTGACATTAAACATCAATAACCCGCTTCGGCAACGACTTGCGGTTAAATATATCATGCAAGGGCTAGGTTCAGCCGAGTTAAAGCAATATTGTTCCACTCGGTTAAAAATGGCCGGTTTGCATGAAGAGATATTTACCGAAGCTGCTCTTGAAGCAATCAATTCGGCAACCAATGGCTTACCACGAATGGTCAACAACCTAATCACAAATTGTTTGCTATTTGCCTGTGAGAAAAAGCAGAGACAAATCGACGACGAAGTGGTTTATCAGGCACAAAGTGAACTAAACCTTTAACTTGGGCTCTTACCCACGGGAGGGTAGGGCAATGCTGGGAAGCAACCCGAGCGCCCGTGGGGTTCTGCCAAGGATGCCAGTGTGAATGTATATTCACCTGGTTTTCCCTTTTCTATTCATCCTTGAGGAGAAAAAAGCGATAAATCCCGGGGGTATGGGGGCTGGCCCCCATAGTTAAAGCTACGCCAATATGAGAATTATTTCCGACAAGACCGAGATAATTTGAGAAAATCACCAAGTTTCCCCGTCCTTAAGGTCATTTTAATGTGAGAATATTGGCTGATTTAATTTGAGAATTGACACTTTTCCATCAGGGATACTGCTGTAACACAATGCTTTGAACGACCTCTGGTGCACCAGGACATCCTTTCAGTCCCTTTTCCATCAGGGATACTGCTGTAACGCTTTCCTGCCTGTCTTGCTCCTACCGAATCATATAACTTTCAGTCCCTTTTCCATCAGGGATACTGCTGTAACATAAGGTCAATTCTCTGGCTATCGTCCTTGTGCTTCTCTTTCAGTCCCTTTTCCATCAGGGATACTGCTGTAACGATTGTGCCACCTTTAGATGCGTTGCCCTAATTATGCCTTTCAGTCCCTTTTCCATCAGGGATACTGCTGTAACAGATATATCAGATTTTGAAGTTGATGAAATCTTAAACTTTCAGTCCCTTTTCCATCAGGGATACTGCTGTAACAGAGGCCATGAACAGTTTCCAAAAACCTGATTTTTTCTTTCAGTCCCTTTTCCATCAGGGATACTGCTGTAACACAAGGTAAAGCTATGAAAGCACTCGATAAATTAATACTTTCAGTCCCTTTTCCATCAGGGATACTGCTGTAACTTTTTTTTATAGTTTCTTTAATAATGGGATTTTGTATTCTTTCAGTCCCTTTTCCATCAGGGATACTGCTGTAACAAGCTCTACAACGCATTAGTCAATGGCACGACTATTACTTTCAGTCCCTTTTCCATCAGGGATACTGCTGTAACTTTAGCACCGCCTCTACCTCGACTATCGCTTTTAGTATCTTTCAGTCCCTTTTCCATCAGGGATACTGCTGTAACTATACGGATGTGCAGCAGATAGAGCGCAAGCCTCATCTTTCAGTCCCTTTTCCATCAGGGATACTGCTGTAACCTGTTTTCGGTTCCTGTATTTGTCGGCAAACCGTAGTAAATTCGCCGCAATCGGTAGCGGTAACAATCTCAAATACTTCCCGACAATAACCTAATCGTGTCTGTACAATGACGGCTGATTAGGTT
>JAJZSC010000301.1 GCA_021849995.1 Bacillota bacterium
TTCGTCAGTATGATAACCGGGTAATGCCACAAGTAAATCCCATAGGAACATTCTCCTAGCCAACGCAATGGGCCCCATCCGAATAACCTACCCAGATAGCTGGCCGGGTGGGCCAGAACTGCCACCAGGCCAGCCGCCGCGACAGAGTAAAGCAAGAGTCCGCCCTGATAGAGAGAGGTCTGGTATTGGTTTGTTTTCCCGATCATCAAAAGTACGACCAATAACCCCAGGCCTCCCGCCACATCCAGCGCCAGTCTCTTTTTGCCGGACAGATCTGGGTTCATCTTCCGGCTGGGCCATACCATTGCAAGTACTGCCCCGACAAGCAAAGCGAAAGCACGTGTATCCGTTCCATAATATACCCTGCTGGGGTCTTGACCCGGTATGTAAATCAGTGCCATCGCAGCAGCGGAAGTCAAAGCGACAGCCATTGTTACCCCGATAATCCATTTTCGCTGACGGAGATAGCGCAGCCCCAATCCCAAAAGAAGGGGCCAGAAAAGATAAAACTGTTCTTCTACCGCCAAAGACCAGAGGTGTCCCAGCGGAGACGGCGGACCGAAGCTTTCAAAGTAGGATACCTGATGGAAGATCAGATACCAGTTACTGGTATAAAATACCGCAGCCAGCGCCTCCTGCTTCAAGCCTGCCATGCGTTCCGGAGCGCAAAGCATAACCCAGGACATCACGCCTGCCAGCATCACAAAAAGAGCCGGCAACAGCCTCCGGGCCCGACGCAGCCAGAAATCTTTCAAGTCAATCGCTCCGGACTGCTCCCATTGCTTTAGTAAAATATTAGTGATCAAATACCCGGATAGCACAAAGAATAGACTTACCCCTAAGAGCCCTCCGGGCACCCAAGTCAGATTGAGATGGTAAGCGATCACGGCAAACACCGCCAATGCCCTTAGTCCGTCTAATCCCGGCATATAGCCGATGGAATTCCCCTGCAATCCCCTTTGATGTAAATTCGTTTGATTCGTTTTCTTGCTGCAATTCATGTTTCTTCACTCTCCACTTAGGCCAGGCATCGGATTTTCCCATCGTAGCCATTTCTCCTTTTTACCATACCAAGTTTAGAGTTATAGTGCTTTACAAAAAACTTAAATTATCTTACGAAAAAGTTAAAATACGCGAATAATTGCAGATTGTGTAGTATAAAGAAATAAGCGCGTCTAATGGTAGTTATGCGTGTAGCTTGCCAGAACTGTATCGCTGAGATTCTTGACAGCCGTCAGCTATTTAACATATTTTAGACAGAACTGGCAGTCCGCTTTGCACTATTGTTAGATATGTAAGTTATTCCATTTTGATTTGACATAATTATTTGATCACCTTGCCGTATGAAAGTATGAAGTTGCTATACTTCCTTACGTAATGGTAAAAGGATTGGGAATTAGACAAAATATCAGCATAAATGTGGTACGGATATTTACTTTGAGTTAATTCAAATAGGGATAAAATCCAAACAAAAAAATAAACTGACCAAGGTGTGAACAACTACCACCCAGTCGGCATAACTTGTTATCCTTATCTAATTCCACACTTTACCTCTGACCCATCTGTTGACTTTAAGCGTACAGATCCCAATACTTACAGTAATGTAGGCCCATTTCTTCGAAAACCGGTGAGGAACTTTGAGGTCGCTTACTTCGAATCGTTTCTGCGATTCCTTCAATTTCCTCTGCAGATGAATTAAAGGCAACATAAATATCATCTTCTTATATCGAAGAGTCTAAACCAACGAGGATTTCCTCCTCTTGCGCAGCCATTTCCTCAACTGTCGCTAGCATTTCAGCAACAGAATCGGAGATTTGTTGCATATTTTCCTCTAAGGTAGAAGACCCTTGTTCAATTCCTGACAATACGTCGAGCATGGCTCGTTCCTCGGATATAGTATTGCTAACCACGGTCTTTGATTGCTCTGCCAGTTTTTTCACTTCTTCAGCTACGACCGCAAATCCACGACCGCCTTCCCCTGCCCGAGCCGCTTCAATGGAGGCATTTAGAGACAATAGGTTTGTCTGGCTAGATATCTCGACTAGTTCACTGGAAGCCGAGGCAAAATTGTTTAATTTCTGGGTCATCGCGTTAACGCTATCCTTAAGCAATATAGCCGTCTCTAAGGTTTGGGAGATGTAATTAGAAATGTTGTTTAAGCTTAAAACACTATCCTCATTTCCCTTCGCCATTTGCAAAACCGTGGATTTAATGGAGTCAACATATTTCTGACGTTTAATAATTCCCTTTTCCTTCTCGATATCGGCAGCTTTAAGTTGGTCGACTAAGGTGTTCATCTCGTCTATGCTATCTGATTTAGCTAATATAATTTCTGCCCTACTATAGTCAATGCAGCTTTGAACGATATTTGAGCCATGATAGATAGAGACTGCCATATCTCGACATGTTGCATGTCCACAGGCTGTGCAGTTCAATTCTTTTGCCTCCTGCGTTGTTTTGTGCATTTTAAAGAAGATGCTGTTTAGTTCCGATTCAGAAGGATTGCTAAGGGGCTTTAGTGTTCGGTTCCTATCGTAAGCACGAAAGAAGTCACTTAGTCTAAGGTTTTTAGAGAAATATTCGTCAAGCCAATTTAGACGAGACATCTTGCTAAAATGCTTATTCCTAACCGTTTCGTCTCGTTTAACAACCTTTAAGGTGTTTAATGTATCATCGATATCATCAAGAACTGACTTGTCTAAACTTGTTCCCGTTCCAATATTGCAACCGTGAGTACAGTTTAAAATGTCGACAAGTAAGGGTGCAGGTTTTCCCTGCTTCAGTCTAGAAGAATATGTTTTTAGATAGTCACAAACTTCCTGAGGACCTTCTACTTGCCTAACCCATGCGTCAGGGTTTCTGGCTTCGACATTTTCCCGAAGACCGCCGGGGCGACTGAACAGCAGTCCTAACGAACAATCTAAGTCATTGAATCCAACTTCTTCGTAATTATTGAGATTGACTTTGTGGGCTTCGAGGTACTTTGCCAGGTTATTATAGGTTACGTTATAGCTTATTTTATTGTCAGTACTTTCGAATTCCGTTTTCTTAGCGATACATGGAGAAAGCATTGCCAACGCAGAAGTGTCTTTCACGTACTGCTTAATATATATAGCCGTACACATCATAGGGCTGTGAATGGGGGAAAGTTGCTCAAGTAATTCTGGAACGTATTTTTCAATATAATTGACGACTACGGGGCAAGGTTGAGCAATGAGTGTTTTAAGATTTTTTTCGTTTATTGTCTTTAGATACGCCCAGGTACAGATATCTGCTCCCAGCGATACGTCATAGAAGGCATGAGCTCCAAGAGATTTAAGATAGCCAAAAAGCCGTTTGTAATTTGGAAAATTTACACGTATTGCGGGAGCTGTTAGTATTGATACTCTGCTGCCACGTTTTAATTCTGCAAAAAAAGAGGTAATATCGTCTTGATAATACCGAGCGCTATGACTACACACATTTAAGCATTCTCCACATTCAATACAATCCTCTTCGTTGATTTTTACTTTTACATTCCCATTTGTGTCTAAATATGCGATGTTCCCATGGACTGGGCAATGTCTGATACAATTATTACACCCCTGGCACTTATCGATATCCGTATGTATATGACACCCTGCTGACATTTCTTGCTCCACCTTTCACAAGCTAACTTTTATATAAGCTAATTTACCTAAGGCTGCTTGCAAAAAAGTTATACATTCTTGCTTTAATTGCAAGCTCCTTGTTCTTAATTGAATAATTGTCATAGGATAATGAGGCATAAATATTAATTATATAATTCTATTATTTTAATTTTTTGATAGTTTTATAGTGTCTCCAGTATATATACTAAAGGTTTAAATTATAATCTATTATATGTTATATCATTTAAAGATTCTAGCGAATGTTTTATTTCGTTTTTAAATAATCGGTCACGAAATTGCCTCAAATCCTTTAGTCTAAAAGTCAAAAAGCTAACGTCATAACCTGTCAAAAAAATCGACGAACATAATAACCATATCAGAGTAAGGAAAAGATGTCTCTAACGTGTGGCCTGGCCAGGACGGCGTGGCTTTTGCACGATATGTCGTAGAACATTAGTTTCCCCGAAGATAATTATGGAGACGGTTACCGGAAGCAATAGACAGCCAACCATTGTCCGCACCATCTGTAATTTCTTTATCATTCGCCCCTTCTCTATACTCTACCACTGAAACTTATTGGGTTATTTGGCTTTGATGTCAACAATTCTTTTCTCGGCGTCTTGAGGACTGATCTTATCATTCATCAAATCATCTTTAAGTTGTTTTAGTTGCATAAGCTTCTCAGAGTTAACTTTGCTTCTTCGCGAATCTCTTTTGGCCAAAACCTCTACACTTTCTCCAATCACACTTATCCCGAGTTCAACATCTCTGAGAATCTCCTCTTTACTTCGCGCAGCAGGACCCCCTGCGGCTTCAATTTCTTTCTTAAGCTTTTGCGCTTCTATACCTTTTTCCTTGAGTTCATCTCCTGCTGCAGCACTTTCCAAGATTTCTTCTTTAGTTAAAGGAAGGTCACTTTTCAAAAGTTTCTCATGCTCAACATCAAATTCCGCTTCTAATTGTTTAACTAACGCTTTTTTCACTGCAACCGGAGAATTTCCTGCATATACAAAAACACTGGTACTTAAACATAACACTGCAACAAGAGAACTAAGTACATAAACACTAGTTTTTTTCATTATAGCCGCCTCCCCATGCCTATCCCTATCTCAAATTGGACTGCGAAGTCCAATTTGAGATAAGCAGGGCTGCATAAATGGTCGAGTAAGACCGGAGAATTTCACCCTGAGCTTACTCGAGCGTTCCACGTTTAATATCTAAGTGTATACTTTCGATTTAAACATTTCTATCCTTCTTTGCAAAGTGTTTGCTTACACTCTCAGATAACCTTTTATAGCTGAGCAAATTTCCAAATTAACTTGGCACAGTTACCTTAACACAGTTACGCCCCTTTGATTTTGCTAAATACAAAGCTTTGTCTGCCCCTTCGATGCATT
>JAJZSC010000302.1 GCA_021849995.1 Bacillota bacterium
GCATCTCTGCCTTCCGATTTATTTGGCCAGTTCATCCTTCGCCGTTAGGCTGTCTCTTTAAGCTGGCGGCTTCGGCGAAACCCTCCACTGGAGGCTTTCGTGTTGGAACGAAGTAATTTGAGCGCTAGTTTGGTCCGCGCAGCTTATCGAGTGACCGGTGTAAACCAAAATCCTGGAGACAGGTCAACTCTTCTTGCTTTCCTTATACCTTAAAATCTCCAGAGTTCTGTTCATTTCGTTATGGACTATCATATAGCCCTCATCTACACCCATGCCGGGTTTAGCCAGCATCTGCTCAGGCCTGGCAGCTAGAGCTACATGCACAGCAGTTCGCCCGCCTGAATCGGTTTCATTGCAGGAACCACCAACATAAGCTCCGATCCCATATTTTTTGGCATAGAGAACGGCTTCAATGGTGTTTTGAATTCCCCCAAGGTCCGGTGTCTTGATCTGGACCATGTCAGCCGCCTGAGCATCGACGAACTCTACAATATCCTCGTAGGTGTTGCACCATTCATCAGCCACGACTTCGACATTAATGCCCTTCTCCTTAAGAGCTAACCTAAGTTCTCTTATCCTTTGAAGCTGCCCCTCTTTACTACCGGCATCCATCGGTCCTTCAATTCTTAAATGCAAAGGCGAGGCAGCCTGCTCGAGCTTGGCAAAGTACTCAACCATCTTTTCAGTCTTATCTTCAAAAGCAAGGCCGATTGTCCCGTATACATCGATATGCAGAGTCGGCTTGTAGCATTCATCCCCAAGTTCGATGACCCGCTTCTTTAGCCACTCCACATACTCCAAAAGGAGTTCACCGCTGTTCCCAAGTTTAGTTTCTACATTATTGATAAGTCCATGCGGCAGTACCCCTGCTCTTTTCAGAATCGCCTTATCCGCATTTTCATACCGTTCATCCCCGGTTTGACAAAAAATTGGGACAGGCTCTAAAACGAGAGGCAGCTGGTATTCCTCACAGATAACTTCAGTCATGGTTTTCTTCCGGGCCTTGGCGACTGCATCTAAAATAGCCTGACTTACCCCATAACGAATGGCAGTGTGATAACGCTCTCCTGTAGGACGTTTCAAGTCTTCCATATCTCCGGCCAGACGCCGGAAAGAATCAAGCTCTTGCCCTATAAGCTTAGGACCAATCTCATCCTTTATGATAGGAATGAAATCATTAGCTAAAAAGAGCGGATCACGTCCCCCTGCACCAGAGTACTGGACTGCTGCACAATCACCATAAGCCATTTGACCATCCTCAAGCAGGAGAATCACTGAAATCGATTCCCCGCGCTGGCGTACAGCGGTAAATCCCTCAGTCATCGGTTCACCGGTATAGGCAAGACCATCATGTTTAGCCCCGGCTTTAATAGCCTTTTGGTCATCAAAGTAGAATCCTGTCAGCCCTGAAGAGGCGAGGACGTCGACTATCTTCATGGTAAGCCTCCCATTGTTCAAGTGTGATTTGGGTTTTCAATTACGACCTTGGCCGTCCGACCAGCATCCCTTTACCAATAGCATAGATGTCATCGATCACCATCTGGAAAGATGGGTCTCTGCCCTCATCACGGCCCCTTTTGGCAATCCGCTCTTTATGGAATTCCTTAATGTCATCTGTAAAGGGCAGGTTGCCAAAATCCAGCAGCCTTACTGCTCCTTGAGTATCACGAGCGGGGAGGATCTTGCCGGCATTAAAACGGCTAGGGGCAAATGGCACATCGATAGTTCCAGCTTGGAAAGCCCTCACTGTACCTACTGCTATGTCTCCTTCTCCGAACTCCAGAATTCTATCTAAAATCAACCGTGCTTCAGAGAGAATAATATTCTGCTCCAAGGCCATATCATCCGTCATTGGCAAAGTTTGATCCTTCAACATATTCAAGATCTGTTTGGTGGTTCTGAGCCCTGCAGCATTGGCCTCCTTGGTTGGAATTCCCAAGGCCTCATGAGGGGTCTTGACAATTACCTTGGTTGCTTTACCGAGAGCTGCAGCAGTAGCTCCCCAAGATATCACACCATAAGCTTTAGCCTCATCCTGCGGGAATCCACCCATCCACTGGTGGAAAACAGTAGTGATCATAGTCTCAGGATACCCGAGTTTGTTTAGATATTCCTCTGCTAAGACAGGCAGAGTCCTAAGGGCTGCCACATCCTGAATAAGATTACCGCACTGTCCATAACCCAAAGTAACACTTTTAACCCCTTGTGCAACCGCAAGTACAGCTTCAACGACCGCGACAGCATGGGAGATACAAGGTGGAACTAATGTACCGGTCAGAGGACCAAATGGTTCACGGTTAATCTTTACTCCATGTTCCTCATACAAACCGATCAAACGATCTACGTACTGCCAGTACTTTATAGTACTTTCAATTGATACATCCTTGGCATAAGGGATGTTATAGGAAATTCCGCCCCCTTCATAATCTGTAAACCCTCCGGCTAGGGTAATTTCAGCCAGGAGTCTGCCATCCGGTGTACCATGACGGACCTGAACAGGAGCTTTAACACTCTCTACGACCCTGCGGCAGGCGCTCACCCCATGATTCACGGCCGGGAACCCATTTAGCATGGAACGTCCGACCACCCTGCTCTCCTCAATTCCTGCCTGGGCTTCCTTATAGCGGTTTTGTCTGGTGTAGGAATCAATAGTGGTAGGCAGGAAGTCCGCTCCACCCTCATCTTGCAGATATCTTAACAGCTCAATATGTTCATTTATCAGGGCAACTCCGGCTCTAGGCTGGGCATAGGTTATCCCGCTAGCTTTTCCTTCAGCCAGCTTTTCGGCAAAGATTTTAGATTTTGGCAAAGCTTTATGGTAAGCTACCGCATCCTCAAAATTAACTTCTTTTCCGGTAGGCCACTGTGCCAGAACCTCTTGGCGCTGTCGTTCAAATTCCTCCCGATCCATTTGCTTAACTGTTAGTTCCATAGCTTTATCCTCCTATCTTTAATACATGTTTTTTCATTATTCTTAAAGCTGCTAAAGGAGATACTTCTTTTAAAAGTCCCATCGCTGCCAGTATGTATTCTTTGTCTAAATAAAGAGCGGGGTTTTTAGGTTTTAGGGTTGCAGGTTCGATAGAGTTAAAAAGGGATCCTTTTAGGATTTCTTCCGGATTATTATGGTGTAATAATACTCCCCCGGTTCCTATAACGACTGGAAGCTCAGTCAAATCTTTACCGGTTTGGATATAGCTTGCCCCAAATGGAGTGTAGACTACCTCAATAATACCAACATGCCTGTTGACAGCAATCTCCACTGCCAGCCGGCCGAGTGCAGTATCGAACTCTTCTTCCTTAGGAGTTTTCGGAACCCACCAGGGCTCTTTAAGGCAGTGCTCAACCTGAGTGTGAACCTCTTCTGCACTCCAGCCCAAATAGTCCTTGAGCCGCCGTCCTGCTGCTTCAACCAAAGCCTCTGCACTATAGCGCATACCTAAATCCCCTTCGACAGTACGCTTGGCATAAGGTTCCGGCAAACCTTTCAGCATGACTCCGGGTTTAGTAGGATCCCCTTTGGCAATCGAATGGACATCAGTAGTCGCTCCACCCACATCGATAATCAGCAGTTCGCCCAGTCCTCTTTCATCGTCATATCCATCTGCCAGAAGCTCCGCGGCAGATAACACCGCCGCCGGTGTGGGCATCAATACCCGCTCGATAAACTCCTCGGCTTTGTCGAGTCCTTTAGCTTGTATTATATTATTTAAGAAGACATCTCTTATAGCCAGACGGGCGGAATCTACCGAAAGAACGTTTAGCTCGGGCATTACGTTATCCGCGACTACTACCGGGGAGTGCTTTTGCCTCAGGATTTCTGCTGCTTGTGGGGCTGCAACCTTATTTCCGGCTACCACTACCGGCAAACTGATTGGCAGAGCAGCCAGATGTTCTGCGTTTTTCAAGAGAATTTCTTTATTTCCACCATCTGTTCCCCCGGCCAGCAGGATAATATCCGGCTTTGACCTAGTTATTCTCTCCAAATCCTGAGCAGATAGTTCGTAACTGAACACATCCATAATTTTGGCCCCGGCACCCAAGGCTGCCCTTCGTGCCGCCTCAGCAGTAAGTTCCTTTACTAGTCCGCTTGCAATAAGTTTTAATCCTCCTGCTGCACTGCTGCAGGCTAGCTTCCGGACAAAATTCCACCCCCCTGAAGGTTCCGGTATCTGGTTCAGGGCATTATTGAGACCATCCATGATATTGGTTTCTACTGTTGTTCCCGCTTTTGCTGTGCCTACAATCTCCTCCTTCTCTAAATCGACCACAGTAACCTTGGTATAAGTGCTTCCAAAATCTATAAGCAGGGCTGCTTGCATAGAAAATCACCTGCCTATTTTGAAATCCCGAGATCTTGCCTCAAGTGCTCTACAGCTACTTCAGGCATTGTCCCAGGTGGATAGACCCTGTTATATCCCATTGCTTTAAACCTTGCTTCCACCGAGGTGAAATCTTGTTTGCCAACCACCAGATTTCCCCCGGCGTAGAGCAGGATATCTCCAATTCCTGATTCCTGACACTTTTCTCTTAACCCCCGGCAGTCCATTTCTCCGTGCCCATAGAGAGAAGAGACTAAAATCGCATCGGCACCGGTCTCTATAGCAGCCCGGATAAATTCCTCCTGGGAAGCCAGAACTCCAATATTAACAACTTTAAAACCTGCCTGGGTGAAGGCGTAAACCAGTATTCTGTTTCCCACTGCATGTACATCTGCCCCAATTACTCCCAAGACCAAGGTTTTTTGTTCCACGAATATCCCTCCAAACGAAGAAACATCTGATGTGCTGTGGTTACTACAGCACTCATACGCCACGTTACGCAGCTACTTGCTCGCTTACTCCCAGTGATGCTGCTTTACTTCCCCAATCGGCTCCTGAAGCAGAGTATTGCCGACTTGCCTGAAAAGATCAGGGTCACCGCTTACATAGTAGCGCACTTTCCAGGAGGCTTTCTTTGGGACTGAGTTGTTTTCCCCATCTCGTTCCTCAAGTTTGTTGAGTACTTCTATCAGTTCTTCAA